>JAYWHS010001019.1:0-2281 GCA_043777635.1 Kofleriaceae bacterium
ACGGGGTTTTGCACCGACAGCGTCGCTTCGACGCCTGGCTCCATGGTGAGAGCAGTGACTGCATCGTTTTGGGTAATCGTCGGCACTGCTGGATTTAGCGCTAGCGGTCCGAATGCTACTGTCTTTTGCGCAATCAGCGTGCCGTCGGCTGTCGTCACTTCAATGTCCAGCGGAACAACCAACGGTTCGTCGCTAGTTTTGTTCAACGCGACTCGAATCGACGCCATGGTTGCTGCATCAGGCGACGTCAATTGCCAGCCGGTTGCCGTTTGCTGCAACGCATCGCCGAGGCCGGCCGCGACCAAGGCCGCTGGCAACGTAACCCGTACACTGCCAGCCGACGCTTGATACGGTTGCGCGGCAGCGTCGGTGACCAGGACATCAATCGTCGCCACTTGATCTGGCGGCAGCGACGGCGGATCGATCCTCACCGCCATCACTCGGGCATGGTCAAGATCAAAAGGTTGCGGCACATCGGTACAGCCTAGGCTGCAACACGTAGCCAACGCTACGCTGAGCGCGACAAAGCAGCGATTTTTTACGTTACGCATTAGATTTCTCCTCGCACACCAAACGACGGTAAAATAGGCAACGTTGTAATCGGCGTCCGTGCGCTGTAGTCAAAGTTGTACGCATCGCCGACTTCAGCGGCATTGAGATACACGTTGCTGATATCGAGATATCCGGAAATTTTCCAACCATTGACGCGCCAGGTGCGATCGATCCGGACATCGAGTTGATGCTGCGCTTGCACCCGTTGCGAATTGAGTGGCGCATAACGCGGCAAATACAAATCCACGTCGGCTTGATAGGTGGCGCCGATCACCGGCGTCGTCGGTTTACCGGTAGTCAATTGAAACCGTCCGCCAAGCTGCCAGTTGCGACCCAACTTCAATGAACCCACGGCGATGAAGTTGTGGCTTTGATCGTAGTCGAACAAACGCGTCGGCATGCCGGGGCCATCGCTGCGCGTCGCACGTAGCGCGGTGTACGCCACCCAGCCGAAGGCTTGCTCGGTGCGAACTTTCATCAGCAGCTCAGCACCATAGGTTGTGCCGGTTCCAACGTTGTCGTAACCACCAAGCGACATTTGGTCACGACGGTCCGCGCTAAGCACCAGCAGGTCGGATAGCCGATTGTAGAATGTGGTGGCCTGCACCGACAGCGCCGTGGTTAGCTGACCCTCGGCACCGACGCTGGTTTGTAACGACTTTTCGGGATCGATCCGATCTTGCAATTGCTCGTCGAGATCTTCGGCGGGCCGCGAGTACAGGCCAGCCGCAGCGCGCAGAGTTGTGCCATCGGAAACATGCCAAACTGCTTGGCCGCGTGGCTGCACCAGTGCTGCGCTATTGCGCACAAACCCATCGAGTCGCACACCGCCGGTAAGTTCCACGGCGGCAACCGGCGAATAACTGCTCGACGCCCAAGCACCAAGATCGGGATTAAACACCCGACCTTTGGTCATCAATAATGCATCTTGCGAAAAGTTGGGGCCACGCGGATCGCCTTCCCGTGGCGGCCGGGTGAACACGATATCAAATTTACCGCGCGTGATATCGAACTCGGCCCCCGTCACCAACCGCAACCGTTTGCTTGGATCCCACGTCAACTCGGAACGCATCGCGATGCTGTCGTTGTCGAGCCGCAAGAAGCGTTCACGGCCCACGGTGAAGTGATTGGTGTCAGTAAACGCCGAGACACCGGTGAGCACCGAGACCTGGCCGCGACGATAGCTGGCCGTGACAATGCCGCGCAAAAAACTGGTGGCGTTGGAAAATCCGCCGGCTGCAACCGGATCAGCGGCATTGTCGCCGTCGGTGAGCAACTGCACTGCGTCGTCGCTGCCAAGCAGGAAGCCTGAAAGCTTCCAGTTGTTATTTACTTGGTACGAAGCCTTCGCTTGATAATCGTAGTAGCGCGGATACGCGGTAAACGACAAACCCGCGCTGTCCGGAATCACCGCCGGCAGAATTGCATCGATGAGCGAACGCCGTGCAGCAATTGCAAAGCTGCCGCGTTTGCCGATCGGCCCCTGTACCAGACCGGCCACATTCACGAATGACAGTTCGGCAAAGCCACTGAGCGTTTTCGCACCATCACGCGATTTCACCGATACCAAGCCACCCGATGCCCGCCCCTGTGAAACGCCGAAGGTGCCTGGCAAGTACTCAATGTCGTCTACCATCTCCGACGGCAACACCGATTGCAGCCCTAAAAAGTGATACAGCACCGGCACTTCAAAACCATCGATCAGGATTCTGGAATCCTCGGGCGATGC
>JAYWHS010001020.1:0-2281 GCA_043777635.1 Kofleriaceae bacterium
GAAGGGCTCACCGGAAACAACAACTCGGCTACGTCCTTGACGGCGATCGGCGGATCGTTGGTTGTCACCGCCGGAATCAACAGCTTTTTGGCCGATGCCGTAGCGCTCGACATCAACGCCGCTGCCAGCACCAGCCATCGGCTACCTCGCCTGAACGCGCCGCGTTGGCTCATGGAATCGGGGGGCTTTGCAGCGTAACGAGCAACTGATTAACCAATTTACGCGCGCTGTTGCGTGGCACTACGGCGCGAAATCCGCCCGAACGAATGTGCATTTCTGACGGCAACATGAACAACGCACCGATACGTGCCATGAGATTGATGGCGATCCAAGCTGTTACGATGAGCTGACTATTCTCGACGACGAACTCAATCATCGTCGGTGCTGCCCAAAATCCTGAGCCACGTTGAAACTGCCGAACGTTAGGATTCGGCGAACCTTGGCGCGGATTAAACTTGTTGATCCGAGCCCACTCGATCACCGCAGGCCACGGGTCGGCGTGCAATGGAATAAAAACTTGGGTCCGGCGTTCAGGATTGATGGCTTGGGTAACCAGGGCATTGCTCATGTACCGAAACCATACACATGTTCCTGCCGCCGGTGTTTTGATCGCAGCAAATTGCGTACAGTCGCCGCATGATTCATCTGCGCATCGTAGCCCCACCAGATTCCGCTGCGGCGGTGCTGAGTATGCTCGACCATCTCGATGTGGTGACCGACATCGTGCATTTGCCCAAGAGCGTGAGCAAACCGGTTGGTGATTTGATCATGTGTCATGTGCCGCGTGAAAGTGGCAGTGAAGTGGTCGACGCATTGCGGACGCTCGGAATTGATCAACATGGATCGATTGCGTTGAGCGAAGTTGTGGCCGTGGTATCGCCGCTGGCCGACGCAGCCAGTGAACGTGCGGCTGGCACCGGCTCCGATGCGGTAATCTGGCAAGCAGTACAAGCCGGCGCTGAAGAACAAGCGCGATTATCGACGACGTATTTGGCGTTCATTGCGATCGCAGGTTTATTAGCGACCATCGGCTTGTTAACCGATTCACTGGTATTGATCATCGGCGCCATGGTGGTTGGCCCAGAGTTTGGGCCGTTATCGGCGCTGTGCGTGGCCCTGCTCGGCAAAAACTGGCAACTTGCGGGCCGGTCGTTGGTGATCTTGGTGTTGGGTTTTGCGGTTGCCATCGCCTTGGCTTTTGTTGCCGTCGAGATTTTACAACTCATCGAGTTAGCCCCGCGTCACTGGGATGTGGGCACTCATCCTATGACCGCGTTTGTGGCGAAGCCCGATGCGTACGCCGGTATTGTTGCGGCACTCGCGGGCATCGCCGGTATGTTGTCGGTGACCACGTCGCACTCGGGCGTGTTGGTCGGCGTATTCATCTCCGTCACAACGATTCCGGCCGCGGGCAACATTGCATTAGCCGCAGCATACGGCGATTACGTGGCGATGCGCGGAGCGGCCTACCAGCTTGGCATCAACGTCGGTGTGTTGGTCATCGCTGGGGTGCTCACCGTGTTAGTGCAGCGCAATCGTTACATTCGCCGATTTCAAGCTGCAGTCGCGAAGGTGCCGCAGATTCTGATTGGCCACCGTCGGATGTGAGCTTGTTCAGGCTACGCGGTGGGCCAAGCTTCAACGCCTGCCAGTTCATTGACGCGCTGCCACAATTTTTCGCGCTCGGCCGGGGTGTCACTCGCACGGCTGCTGCTGTTGCGATGAATCGCTCGGATGCCTCGGTCGAGCCAGAATTTGCCGGTGGTTGTCGACGGTGCAGCGTTACTCGCCGCTAGCCAGGTCAAGGTTTGCGCGCCACCCGCTGGGTCCCGCAACAACGGCCCGACCATGCGCCGAAATTTAGGCAACGATCGCGCGACGCCTGGCGTGTCAGCCCAACCTGGATGCATGGCATGGGTCACGATGTTGTCGGCCAGCAACCTCGGCGCTAGCATTTCGTTGAGGGTAACTTGCGCGCGTTTCGCCCGAGCATAGGCCCGGGTGCCGTCGTAGGTTTCCGGTGTCATTTGTAATTGCTCGACGTTGAGCGGCTCGAAGTACATGCCGCCCGACGACACCCACAGAATCCGGGCTGGCTCTGGCAATGCCGACGTCTTCGTACGCCGACCAGCCGCTTGCAATTGCGGCAACAACAAGCGCGTCAGCAACCAGGGCCCAATCATATGACTGGCCAGGGTTTGCTCAATGCCATCCGGCGACAATTGGAACGTGTCGTCTAATGCGCCTGCGTTGTGAATCAACGTGTCGATCGCTGGGTGGC
>JAYWHS010001021.1:0-2281 GCA_043777635.1 Kofleriaceae bacterium
CGCCGTATCATCTTCGTCGTCGCGACTGCCCCCGCAGCCGACGCTAAGCGCAATGACTAGAAGAGCCGAGCCGAGCCGAGCCGAGCCGAGCCGAGCCGAGCCGAAATCACACCACTATTTTTTCCCACCCAGATCAACTACAGGAACAATGAGCAACGACGCAACACGCAATGAAAATCTTCGGCAACGTTTCAGCAACAATGCGCAATTCACTCTCCAGAATTCCTTTATTGAGGAATTTTCCTGCCAATCGTGTTCTCGACGCTTCGCACAACCAACGCTTACTCAATATCCCATTCAACGTTCGACATGCCGCGCTTGTCAGGATCGTTGGCGGATGGTGCTTCGCCAATGCGGGTGCGCTCGTCAGGCGGCGCCGGAATTGGCCGACCGCGCATGCGCTGCAGGGATGCAGCGTCGGAGATCGACGTGCGTTCGTCGCCGTCATCGTCGGCCGATGCAAAGTTGCGCATGGCCGCATGCGGATCGTAGCTGGTGGCTGCAACTTCGCCGAACTGCTCGTCGACGGCGGCGTCACGTTTGGCGATTGCGTTTTTAAGGGCATCGACATCGGCCATCCGCGTCGCTTCGTCGGGCATCGATGGACGCGCTGCGACTCGGCCGCCGTCGCGCAGTGATGCAACCATGGAGGAGTCGGCTTGCCGTGTTGGCTCATCACCGAAGGGTGCGGGCACGGGCCGCTTGGCACCTGGTGCACCTGGCGGCGGTGTACGCGGACCACCAGCGGCACGCGCTAGCGCAGGATTCGCAATCGGAGGTGGACGCGTGCCCGGATTTTGCGGCCGTTGCACCATCATCGTCGCCGAGGTTGGTGCAGAAACGATGGGCTGTTGCGCCATCATGGTGGCCGAATCGGCTGGTCCATTTGGTGCCTGCGGCGCAGTGGGCGCACCCGGCAACGGTAATTTCGCTTTCGCAGGGGCCGCGTAGCGTGGGGCCATGACGGTTGCTTCATCTGGCACAGCGCGGCTTGGTTGGGCCTTGGGTTGCTCCAACGAAATCATTTTGGTTGCATCGCTTGGCTTGGAGCGCAAGCCGCCGCCACGCGACGTTGCACCAGCCATCACGCGCGGCGCTGGCGCTGGGGCTGAACGCAGCGGCGCTGGCGCCGGCGAATCATCTAGATCAAGATCAAAGGCTTTGGCTGCCGGTGCAGCACCGATATACACACTGGAATCTTCATCTTCATCGGCTAACCGGCCGCCTTCGTCGCGCAACATCCGCAAGATCCGCGTGCGTTCACCGGATGACAACGCATCGCGCCGACCGCTGCCATTATGATTGGTGATCTGACCGCCGGTACGTTGCTGCCGCGCAAATTCGGAAAGCGGAACCGGCCCGTCGAGCCGGCGCCCGTCGCGGGTTTCTTTAATAGGTTCAGGTTTTTTGATCTTGGCTTCGGTGCGAGGTGGAGGTGCCAGCTCGCTAAAGTCCGAGCCACCTTCGGACCGCGCGCGATTCGAAAAAATACTCGTGGCTGATCGCAGCCATTTGCGAGGCCCCGAGCTTGGGTTTTGACCAGTTTGCGCTGCTGCAATGGCACGTCCGAGATCCGCGCCAGCCGCGACCGCAGCGACGCTGCCACCAAGAATTTGCGCTGCCGCACGCGCAGCATCTTGCGGACACTCCACCGCACGCGGCACCAAGCGACGCACGACGTCGTCGGATTTGCCGAGCTGATATTGATGTTCGCGCTCAACGAATTGCACGCCGAGCTTTTCCAACCATTGCACTGGCGGGTCGGCACCAATGAGCACAAATGCGGCGTCGTTCGAATATTTTTTCTGCGCGCCATCGGCCATGGCCATAGTTACCGACTCGGCATCAAAGGCCAAAACCTGCGATTGCATCTTGGATTTAAGCCGGCCTTCAGCAGCGTAGGCTTCGATCGCTTGTTTGTTTTTGGGTGCAGCGCGCGCAAAGTTTTTGCCGCGATAGGAGACAGTCACCATCGCTCCAGCGTCGGCCAAGGCCAAGGCTGCTTCCACTGCGGAGTCACCACCACCAACGACCAGCACAGCTTTGCCGCGCCATTCATCGGGGTCTTCAAGCAGACTGTAAATCTTGGGCAGGTTTTCACCGGCTACTTGCAACGTGCGCGGCTTACCACGGGTACCGATGGCCAGCACCACGCGCTGTGACCGATACGACGCCACCGTGGTCCGAGTCAGGAACGAACCATCTTGCTGCGGCTGCACCGATTCAACCGATTCACCGGTTTGAATTTTCATGCCGACGCGGTCGAGCAATTCACGCCAAA
>JAYWHS010001022.1:0-2279 GCA_043777635.1 Kofleriaceae bacterium
GTTGGTGACAAAGTGCGGGTGCGGTTGTTGGGCACCAACATCGAGCGTGGGTTTATTGATTTCGCCGTTGTGCGCTAGAGTTGGTGCGTGGCGCGTTGGTGCTACAGCATCACTCCTTACGAAAACACGCTGAGGGTGAATTGACCAAGCTGCGCGCCAAACACTGAGCACGTCTAGCGCCAGCCTTTTGCTTTTGCGCCGCAAATAAGCCGGTTAGAATCTACATTGCGCAGCGTTGGGCATCGCAAGCGAAACATGCGCGGCTCAATCACTCGCAGGCTTCACGGAGTAAACGACGCATGCAGTCGCCGCTGCTAACACCCTGCGCTGGCCGGCGGTAATCGCGTTCTGAACAATCAACAGCGACGCTTGACTCGCACGCGTCAGCGCAGCCAATTCGACGACTTTGCCATCGCTGAATAACCCACGGCCCATCGGCTGATCCATCTTTGCAGCGCCGCCCGGCCGCCGCGAACGCGAGACACCCCGTCGCTGTAACATCCGCCCGACCACCACCGCGCCAGCACGTTCCAGCTCACCGGCCATGGTATCGAGCAAAGCTTCGGGCGCTTCGACTCGCGCCGAAACCAGTGCGCATACAACTACCCGCACACCGACGAGCTTGACAGACGCAGTGAGATTCACGGGGGAACACTGCCAGGTTATTGCGCAACCATCAACGATGTCGTGATGCGCTCACTGCCGTCGACCATTTTGGTAAATTCACCATTTTTGATAACCGGGCCCATGGAAGCAGCCACCCAAACGGTAATTGTATTCGTTGTGTCAAAATCAAATACTGTGCGCCATCCAGGCACCATCGTAAGATCGGGTGCCGCGAAAGAACTCATTGGCATAGATGATGAGTTCACGTAAGCCCCGGAAATGCTAATGGAGGTGTTTCGAACGTCTGGTCGCAGCTCCGGATTCGTTTGATACGCGTATTGAACAGCGTTAACAAACACAACGTCTGCAGCAACCGCATTCCACTCCGCGGCCCACAACGGAGCACCGCTTGCAGCCGACATCGATTTACGGATCGCACCAGTCAACGGCCCCGGTAGCGCAGTCAACCACATCGTGCGCGCTTCCGATGCGCTGTATTGAACCGATCGCGAAGACCCGCCTTCACTCACGGTGAGAACGCCATTGAACTTGTCGCCTGCTCGCCGCTGCGGAATGTTAAAAACTGCGGGTTGCGCACTGTTATCGCTGACTACAAAGTAAGTTCCGTTTTCAGTGAGCCAGCGCGAGGTTGCGGTTGTTTTGCCCGTGGCAGATAGCATTTGATTGTCGCGTGACATCGTCACCGACGCATTCGGGTCGAGCGCAACGGTGTTAACACCTTCATGCACTGCGACGTCGCGCTTCACAACTACGTCTTCCAAAAAAGCATCGAACCATACAAAGACGTCGGTCTTGCCAGGTGTTACGCCCAACTCGAACTTGGTTTCGCCTTTGCGAATCGTACGACCAGATGAACCCGCCATTGCATACATGTTCGTCGCACTCGAACTGCTAGAGACATTCCCTTCGATGCGAGCACTGCCGGCATCGCGGCATCCGTGTTCGAGCACCAAGCGACCAGCCTCAGCAACTGTACGATAGTAATAAAGCACGTTTGCTTCGACGCCGGCCACCGGCGTGCGCTCCGTGGCGCAACCGTAGGCAACAGCATATCGTTTTTCAAGGGGTTCAATCGCAACCGAAAAACTGCCCGCGAGCACAGGCAGCTGAGTCCAGGGACCATCACCGTCTTGCCACGCGATGAATGTGCCGCCAGCAGGTCGCTCCACATCGAATACAATTTCGACGCTGGTCGACGCTGGCGTTTCACCACTCGGCTCAGCACATGCCCATAGAGACGGCACGATTCCAACAAGCAGCATTAGCCGTTTCACATCAACCATTTTCCACCTCGCGTCCTCGCGCTCGGGCGCGGTCGGGCGGAAGCTACAGCATCCAACACAACTTGTCAGCACTGTTTGTTCGACCACGACTACAAGATTCTCGCAGTTCAGTGCCAATCACGTAAGCTTCACCGCCGATCTCACGCCGTGTGGCTAGTGGCAAAAATGCGCGCCCACGACACCAGCGGCCGGGTCCAATGTGCCACCCAACTCTGGGCCACGGCGGCGCCACTGCAGCTCCACACTAATTCGTTCCACAGTTCGGCCGCTCCAACGAGCCTGCAACCCAGCGTCGAGAAGCGCTGCTTCGACCGTGCGCCCGATGTGGATCATAGTTGCTTCGGTTTCGTCAAACGCACCGAAGCCGAC
>JAYWHS010001023.1:0-2279 GCA_043777635.1 Kofleriaceae bacterium
GGTGAACGCTCGATCACCTAAGGGGACCGTTGCGCCCGTGTCACGACACGTGGTGCAGCGCAATGCGTCACCTAAAGTGATCGTCGAAGAAGAGAGCACTGCGGTTGCGAGCGAGTGGGAAGAAAACAGCACGGCCGTGGAAGCCCAAGATCAACCGTCACGGTTGCGCGAATTTGCCGATGGCGTGGCCGCTCAAAACCGCTTGCGCGCATCAGGCATCCAGGGTGGCGCTCAAGATTTCGCCGAAAAATCCGGCAACAGCACGATGGACGAACTCACCGTGGATGAACCGCGGCGCTTACAAAATTTGGGCTCCGTCGAGATCACGGGCGAAGCACTCGCCAATGCACGCCTCACGGTGCAAAGCGGTAGCGACAAAGCGCGAGAACTAGACCTACGCGCCGGCATGGCGATTACCATCGGTCGCGGCATCGACAACACGCTGGTGCTCACCGACATTGCAACGTCACGCAAACATTTTGATTTGCGCTACGACGGTGAACAATGGTGTCTCAAAGATCGAGGCTCCGGCAATGGCACGCTAATCAACAATGTCATTCAAGACAACGAAGTTCGCTTGTACAACGGCGACCGTATCGAAATCGGCAATACGATTTTCGTCTTTGATCACCCAACCTGTCCTGAGCGGCCGAAGCTGGATCCATGGAGCGACGACGATGAATCAACCATCGGTCGCACTGCCCAGGAAATTTCTGGCGGCCGGCAGTTACCGCCACCCCCGATGGAACTCTCGGCCGCGCCGTACTCGTTGTCATCAGCGCCGAAACAGACTCACCGAGTAGTGCAACCACTGGCATCGCTTGGCCCAGCACCGGCCCCAACTCCGCTGGCCGCCGCACGGCCAGTAACACGGCCGCCGCCGATGCGCAGCAAGCCGACCAAAGCACCGCCTGGCCCAGCAATGGAACGAACGAGCGAACGCTCGGAGCGGGGTCCAGCCGAGGTTGTCCCACTCAAGCCGCTGCACTTCACAAGCCCGCCGAATCCGCCATCGGCTCGCGATGCTGTAAATTCACTCGGCCAACCACTGTCCAACAAAGTAGTTCAACCAGGCGGCCTGCCAAGTACGATGCCTGGCGCAGCCGCACCGCCGCTACGTCCGTCGCATGACTCGCGACCAATGCCACTTGGAGCGGCACAACCGCAACAGCCGCAACAACCGCAACAGCCGCAGCACCTGCAACAGGCGCAGCACCTGCAACTACCCCAACACCTGCAACAGCCGCAACTTGGTATGTCACCGCAGTACGCCCCCGCGTACAGTCCAGCTAGCGGTCCGCAACCGATCTACAATCCACCAGCACAACATTTTACGGCCCAACAACCACCGCATGCCTCGCACGTACCGGCCAGCGATGCGTACGGTGGGCGGCGCACCAATCGTACGTTCCCACCAGCGATCACCGAGTCGCGATCGTCGGAGCGGATGCGAGCTCAACAAGGCTCAGGCGCCATGTTCGCGCACCCTGGTCAACGCGGTGATCCGACCGCGTTGGTATCGCGTCAGCACCTTGCATCGGGCACTGCCGCCGGTACCGGGCTATCCAAACGCAACAAGCGAATCGTCGCGGGCGTTGCACTTGGTTTGCTCACTGCGGTGATCACCGCTGCAGCCCTCGGTGGCGGCAGTGGCAAAGCCTCAAAGACCGAAATCAAGGTAGCTCACGGCAGTGACAAACCCGTGGTCGGGTCGGCGACAGGTAGCGGTAGTAACCGAATCGTTACTTCTCCGCTAGGAAGCGCAGGTTCCGGGGTTGAAGTTCGTGCAATTACCCCGGATGCCCGCGGGCTGGCACCGGTTGATGCACGCCGCGAAGATGTCCGAGATCCGGACGACACGGCTGAAAAAGCCCGCATTGCCGCTGCTGAAAAAAACCAACGCGAGCTCGACGAAAAGAATCGACTTGCAGCCATTAAAGATAAAAAAGAACGTGACCGTAAAGAAAAAGAGCGGCTAGCAAAACTCAAAAAGCCTGACAAACCTGACAAGCCGGTCGCTAGCGATAGCAACGCCAAGCAAAAAGCTAACGATCTATATTCGGCCAAAAAGTTCAAAGAAGCCGCCGCCGTCGCCAAAGCCTCAGGCACCAAAGAAGTCATGGCGCTCACCAATAGCTATGATGGTCTAGCGCGAGCATATGCCGAAGGAATGTCAACTTCGACGCCGCCGGCCAAGGCGTTTGGCGCGTTGTTAGCTGCAGTAAGCTACGACAATCGCCTCGGCGGCGATTATGTAAGTGAACTCAATCGGCGACTCG
>JAYWHS010001024.1:0-2276 GCA_043777635.1 Kofleriaceae bacterium
CAAGCGACAAGCCTGCAAGTCGGCGACATCAGCGCCACGCGACATAATCGCAGTTACGCGGTGGGCGGGCGCGCGATGGAGCGCTCAGCGCTGTCGGATCGTTTCGATCTTACTTTGGGCCTGGATCTCGAAGCGCAATGGGCAACCCTCGCCCGTCGAGGTTCATTGAGCATCCCGGCGCGCGAAGGTGATCCGCGTATTTTTGGGCAACCGCCCGGCGACGACGTCAACGTTGACACATGGCGCGCAACCACCGCCAACACCAGTGCCTACGCCGCACTCACCGCGGTTGCACCACGCACGCTCGCAGTTATCGGTGTGCGTGCCGAAACCTGGTTGCTCACTGCATCGCGGCTCACGCCTCGGGTCGGTGCAACGCCTGGCATTGGCGCGCAAGATATTGATCTTACGCTGTCGCCGCGGGCGTCGGTAAAATTCGATCTCGGCAAGCTCGCAGGCCGCCGCGCGCAAGTGCGATTGGATGGCGGCCGTTATTTGCAGGCCCGTTTACCCGAAGATACCAGCGCAGTATTTGGCACACCCAATCTCGGCCGCGAACAAGCGTGGCACGCCACCGTCGGTGCGCAGTGGCAATATCGGCAATTCATGATCGAGGCCGCAGCGTATACGCGGCTGCTCGATGATCTGGTGGTGCGCGATACCGCGACAACACCGAAATTAGCGACGGTACTGACCCAGCAAGGTACCGGCCGCGTCGTCGGCATGCAGCTCACTGCACGCTTAATACCGTGGCGTGGCCTCGAAGGTTGGGTGTCCTACGGGCTGTCGCGCGCGACCCGCCGCATCTCACCTGATAGCCCCGAACGGTTATTCGACAACGATCAAACCCACAACGTTGTTGCTGTACTGGGCTGGCACCGGGGACCATGGAGTCTGGGCGGTCGCATGCGCTTCGCAACTGGCGAGCCGCGCACCAGCGTGGTCGGTGCATTTTTTGATGCGCGTAGTGGTCGGTTTCAACCCATTCGCGGTAACCAAAACAACGTGCGGCTGCCAGCATTTTTTGCCGTCGACGCGCGGGTGCAGCGCAGCTTTGCCGTTGGCCATGGCACTGTGGCTGGCTATGTTGAACTACAAAATCTCAGCAACCGCGCCAACGCCGAAGAATTTGTCTACAGCGCCGACTTTCAACAACAACGATATCTCACCAGCCTGCCGTTGTTAGCCATCGCTGGGCTACGTTGGGAGCTACCATGATGGAGCGAAACCATATTGGCTGCAAAACTGCCGACCGGTTCTCTGCAACGGCGCGCATCGCGCTGTTCGGCGCCATCGCAGGCTGCACGTCGCCACCCAACCAACGGCAATTCCTAGTCGAAGATGTGCGCATCCTGGCGATTTCGGTCGAGCCGGCGGAAGTTCAACCTGGGCAAACCGTCACCCTACAAGCGTTCTTCGCTGGCCCGACGGGTGAGCCGCTCGATCAGCGCACCGCGTGGTCGGTATGCCTGGCCCCCAAAGCTCCAAGCGAAGATAACGCCGTTGCGCCACGTTGCCTCGGTGCCGACGTCACCCCGATCGGTGCAGGCACTGCACAACATGTGGTTACCGCAACTGTGCCGAGCGATGCCTGCGCCCGCTTTGGCCCTGATAGCCCACCGGGCGATTTTCGGCCGCGTGCCGCTGATGGCACCGGTGGTTATTACCAACCATTTCGAGTCGACGCCGCGCCGATCAATCGCACCGCCATTGGCCTCGTGCGCATCCAGTGCAACCTGCCACTTGCGCCACCCGAGGTTGCGCAAGCCTATCGGACGCAATACCAAGCCAATGCTGCGCCGCAGTTCACCTTGCAAGTGCCCGCCCGCATCGCCGCCAACGCCAGCATCGAGCTCACCGCTATGTGGCCTGCCACCGAGCAACAAACCTATCTTTGGTTCGATGCTGCCAGCATTGTCTTGGTACCGCGGCGCGAATCCCTGCGCGTGAGCTGGTTTGTCACTGCTGGCGACTTGCCCGTCGACGCAACGGTTGTGCCCGAATCAAGTACTGAAGCATCAAGCGCTGTCACCTGGCAAGCACCGTCGGAGACCGGCCCCACCACCATCTGGGCAGTGCTGCGCGACAGCCGTGGCGGCATGTCGGTGCAACAAGCCACGGTGCTGGTGGAGTAGCGCCGTCGTGGTGATTGCGTTCGTTATGTTTACTCCTGTTAAAACGCTGGTCATTACTGGGTGGAAGCGAAAATGAAAGGACAGCTATGAAGTGCCCACAGTGCGGAAATAAATCGATGACGGCCAGCCGTGAGAACGTCT
>JAYWHS010001025.1:0-7607 GCA_043777635.1 Kofleriaceae bacterium
ACCCGTGGAGGCCAAAAAGGCCCACAAATCTCGATCCTGCCGCCAGGCAAGTACCGCATCAACACCGCGCTATTTCGCATCGAAAGCCGTGCGGTTACCGTGATTCCTGGTGGCTACATCGGTCTGGTCACGGCCATGGACGGCGCGCGCATCCCCGACGGCCGGTTGCTAGCCAACAAGGTTGATGGCCATTCCAACTTTGAAAAAGGTGATGCATTCATCGCCGCCGGTGGTGAAAAAGGCCGGCAACTCGATGTGTTAATGCCAGGCACCTATCGGATTAACTCGGCCCTATTTGAAATCAGTGAGCCAGTGCCATGGACCAACATCGGCCCCGATGACGTCGGGATTGTGATCATTCAAGAAGGCCGGCCGATTCTAGATCCTTCAAAAATTGCTGCCGATGAAGTCGACCTGTCGATTCACAACAACTTTCAAAATCCATCAGCGTTTCTCGCGGCCGGCGGTCAAAAGGGCTTGCAGATTCCGGTACTGCGCTCCGGTAACTACTCCATCAACCCGTGGTTCGCGCGTTTGATCTTACAGCCCATGACCGAGGTCAAAATTGGTGAATGTGGCGTCGTCACCAGCTTTGTCGGCGATGAAGGCGAAGATGTCACCGATGCAAAGGTCAACGCCAAAATCGTCGACAATGGCAAAAAAGGCATCTGGGCCGAGCCACTGGGACCAGGCATGCACGCGCTCAACACGAAAGTGTGCAAGGTCGATATCGTGCCAACCACGCAGATCTTGTTGAATTGGGCAGATAATGAATCGAGCGCCCACAAGTTCGACTCCAATCTCAACACCATTACCTTGCGCACCTCCGATGCGTTTAACGTGGCAATGGATGTCAGCGTGATTATCCACATTGCAGTTTCTGATGCGCCAAAAGTTGTCGCTAACCTGGGCTCGGTCAGCAACATGATTTCGCAGGTCCTCGAACCCGCCATCTCGTCGCACTTTCGTAATGCTGCGCAGGCCGTGCAAGCACTTGATCTCTACACCAAGCGCGCCGAGCTACAAGAAAAAGCCAAGCTGCATCTGCAAGATGTCCTCAAAAGCCACCACATCGAATCCAAAGACACCATGATCGCCGACGTGGTGCTGCCGCCGGAGTTGACGCGCACGGTAACCGACCGGCAAATTGCCGAGCAAGAACGCAAAACCTACGCCACCCAAAAACAAGCGCAAGATGAACGCAAAGTGTTGGAAAACGCCAAGGCGCAAGCCGACATGCAAAAGAAGGTTGTCGAATCCGAGCGCGGGGTTGAAATCTCCAAGAACCACGCCGACGCCGCCATCAAGGCCGCCGAAGGTGAAGCCAAAGCCACCGAGCTTAAAGCTGACGGTACCGCCAAAGCCACCAAACTCAACGCCGACGCTGACGCTGAAAAAGAACGCAAAACCGGTATCGCCAAAGCCGAGGTTATTTTGGCGCAAGGTGAAGCCACTGCCAAAGCCTACAAACTCTCAGTTGAAGCCATGGGTCCGGTTTTCGGACAGCTTAAAATTGTCGAGCAAATCGCTGCCAATCACATCAAACTGATTCCTGATGTGCTGATTACCGGTGGCGGCAGCGGAGGCGGCTCCAATATTGAAAATCTGCTGGGCCTCGCCTTGATCGAAAAGCTCACAGGCAAAGACATGAAAGAACTCGGCAGCACCAGCGTCAAATAACCGCCGTACTACAAGCCAACGTACACGCCGTCGCGGTAGTCGATATCACGCGAGCGCGGCGCTTTAGGTAGCCCCGGCATCAGCATCATATCGCCGGCAACAGCGACCCAATAACCAGCGCCAGCAGCGATGTTTACGCCTCGCACATGCAGATCAAAATCGCGTGGCCGGCCGAGCCGCGTGGCGTCGTCAGACAACGACCACTGCGTTTTGGCAACGCACACCGGCCAGGTTGCTGCGCCATTTTTCACCGCAACTGCCAATTGTTTATCGGCTTCGGCCGACCAGATCACATCGCGTGCGCCGTAAATTTTCCGCGCAACCGCAGCAAATTTTTGCTTCGGCTCGTCGGCAGCTTGATAAATGCAATTCCACGGCTGGGTCGCTTCAGTGTTGCGCGCCACCGCAAGTACTGCATGCGCCAGGTCGGTTGCGCCAGCACCACCCCGGGCCCAGTGCTCGCACGGAATGGCTTGCACCCCCAACCCCGCACAGTACGCAATGATCTGCGCGATGCTTTGTGACGTGTCGTTGGTGTGGCGGTTGATAGCCACCGTCGGAGTTTTGCCAAAAGCTTGGATCGCTGCGATTTGTTGCCCGACATTGGCGAGGCCGACTTCAACATCCCCTGCGCCATGGGTTGCCAACGACCGCGCCGTGACCACCAACACCACGGCGGCGGCATCAAGCTCGGCCGCACGGCATTTGATATCAAAAAACTTTTCACCACCGAGGTCAAAGCCAAAGCCTGCTTCGGTCACTACCCAATCAGCCAACGACAACGCGGTTTCAGTGCTCACCACCGACGAGCAACCATGCGCAATATTGGCAAACGGACCACCATGCACAAATGCTGGCGTGCCTTCGGCGGTGGCCACTAAGTTCGGCAAAAATGCATCGGCCAAAATTGCCATCATCGCGCCAACGCAATCCAGCTCCGCAACCGTGACCGCGACACCATCGCGGCGTTGCCCAACAATGATGCGCGACAACCGCGTACGCAAATCATCATAGCTTGACGCCAAGCCCATGACCGCCATAATTTCCGACGCTGCGGTGGCCACAAAGCGATCTTCGCGCACAACCCCATTGCCCTGCCCCATGCCGATGACAATCGAGCGCAGCGCCCGGTCATTCATATCCATCACCCGTGGCCACGCGATTTTGCGACCATCAAGGCCGGCCGGTGTCACAAAGTGCAAATGATTATCGATGGTGGCCGCCAACAAATTGTGCGCCGCCGCAATCGCATGCAGATCGCCGGTGAAGTGCAGATCAATTTTGTCCGATGGCACCAAGCGGCTTTGGCCACTGCCAGTACCGCCGCCTTTGGCGCCAAACAACGGCCCCAGCGACGGTTGCCGCAGCGCCACCACGGCATTTTCACCGTTGAGCCGCAACGCATCGGCCAAGCCAATCGACGTGGTGGTCTTGCCTTCGCCTTGCGCCGTCGGCGTCATAGCGGTGACCAAAATTACCCGACCGCGCCGTTGCTTGCGCGCCTCCAGCTTGGCAACACCACGACCATAAGGGATGACATCCGCAGCAGTTAACCCAAGCTTTTCACCAGCAGTTTGATTCATGCCGACATTGTGCCCGAGCCAGGACATTGCACCTTAGCTACGATCAAGTATTTTCTGGCCACGTACCGGATCCGCGAGCGGCTACATCATTTGCTCGATTTGCTCGGCATGCTGGTCGGCAGCTTTGGCACCGTTGGTAACGCGGCTGGCGACTTCGCTGTGCGCTTTTGTGCTTCTTCTAAATCGTGAGCAACTCGGCGTTGCAATTCTGGAATCATTTTTGGATCTTTGATCATGAGCGACACCGTGATGCCATTATCATCGCCGCGCGCATCAAAACTCAGGCCGTTGAGATCGAGTGGGCAATCGGCCATGTTGGCGGCCGGTGACAACATCATCCACGCTTGGTGACAAACCAACGCTGCCATCACAGCGTCGGGCGAACCGGCCTCTGGTGACAAATAAACGATCGCGCCACTTTGGGTTGGCCAGCCGCCAATACCAAAGCGCTCAAAAGGCGAAATCGCAACTTCGGCGCTCGGTTTTTCACCGCATGCCGCTGTGTACTCGGCGTAGATCGCGCCCGCTTTGGCGCGGTGATAGCGCGCGTTTTCTTCGTGATCTGTGCTGGTGTCCCACGAGCGATACCAAGGCTGGGCCAACGGCACGCCAGTATTGATGCCGTTGTTGCGCATGTCTGGAAATGTAGATTCTTGCACTGCAACTTCTTGCTGTTGTGCAGCGACATCCATGTGTTCACTTGCACGCAAGCCCCGCGGCCCGCCGGCTTGCTGGCTTGGTTTCACCGGCGGATGGGTTGCACAGGCAGTTAAGGCTACAGCAAACAATATGAAACGCATCGAAGCTCCTGGGCTCGCAAAGGTAATGATGATGCATCATAAGCATCACGCAGCCGCGCGCCAGGCCCTTGTTGGAACGCGCCAAATCTGCGCATCTCCGACGGTAAAACCGACTATGCCGCAATGTTTGCGCGAATTGCGGCGCTTACCGCTTCGCTGGCGTGCGTGGACTTGGAGGACTCAACGGACTAGTTGGGCTGATTAACGTTGGCGTTTGCGTTGACGCTGGCACTGGATTGCGCATGCCGGCCTTGGCCGACGGCCCCACATGCTGAGCTGCTTGCTCAAGGTCATGCTCAACTCGCTTCTGCAGCTCTGCAACCATGTTGAGTTCGCGGATGGTCAAAGAAACGGTAATGCCGTTGGCGTCGCCCCGCGCGTCAAAACTCAGCCCCGCGAGATCCAGCGGGCCGTTGAGCGCGTTGGCTGGCGATAGCATCATCCAGGCGCGATGGCAGACCATCGCTGCCATGACTTCATCTGGGTCACCTGCATCAGCGGACAAATAAACAATCGCTCCGCTTTGCGTTGGCCAGCCGCCAATACCAAACCGAGCAATCGGCGACACCGCCGCTTGAGCGCTGGGAATTGCACCACACGCCGCGGTGTAATCGCCGATCAACGCACTAGCCGCAGCGCGGTGATACTGAACTTTATCTGCATGATCGGCACCAGTTCCCGACGAGCGATACCAAGGCTGCATCAGTTGCGTCCCGGTGTTGATACCGTCACCGCGCATATCCGGCAGCGTGGAACTTTGCACCGCGGCTTGTTGCTGGCTGTCCGCGACAGCAAGATGTTCGCTGGCGCGCAAGCCGCGTGAGGTGTCGGTGGGTTGCCGGGATTGTACCGGCCGCGCAGATGCGCAAGCCGTCACAGCTAGAGCTAACAAACAAAGCCGCATGGGACCTCCTCGGGCAAGTTGATGTTGTTTGCAAAATGTAGCTGGTTTGGGCCAAAGCGCGAGCCTCGGCTGGGTTTTACTTTGCGCTACGATCACGCAACAACAGCACCAACCGCACCACCTCAGCGTCGGGGTAGCGCAGGCTGACGTAGCCGTGATTGTGATGCACCGCTGGCCCGCGCTCAACAATCGACACCGCGCCGGGCTGCACCGGCACCACAAAAAACGCTTGGCCGCGGCGGCGGTAGTACACACCTGCCTCGGTCAATGGCGCGCGCGGCGACACCGAAAGATCTGCCATGACTTCAATCGGCATGCCGTCATGAAACGGATCATGGTGCGCCAACGCGTAGTCGCCAGCGCCAAACCGCAGCGCGCGGGCTGCGACGATCTGCAAATCGCGTTGGGTATGTTGCGCTGCCAACTGCTGCAACATGGTGCACAGCGCAGGTACTGGATCGACGATGAAATCGTAACGGCCGCGATCGATCAAAGCGTAACGCGCATAGCCATGCTGAGCCAACGCAGCGCGAGCTACCTCGATAACTTCAGGCGTGAGTGCATCGGCCAACAGCAACGCCGTACGTGCGCCGACTAACGTGCCCGGCCCCATCGCCAAGCCGCTCGGTGGAGGTATCGCCGTCATGGATAAAACCAACCGGCCAGCGACAACCGCAGCCCTTGCACTACTTCGCGCACTTGATGCAGCGAGCGTTCACTGACCTCAAACACCACCAAGCGATTGGGTACCGGCGCAAACAACTGCGTCGAAGTTGCCGCACCAAGGTGGCCGTCGAGGAGCTGCGCTGCAAAAAGTTCCAACTCGCCACCAACCGGCGGCTCGGGCGTTGGCAAATAATAAGCGTAGGCCAATATTCGGCCCAATTCATCTTGATGATCGGTATGCGGCAACAAATAGTGCCCCGGGCGATACGCGTAGGCCCGCATGTCCACCCGCACAACTGTGCGCCCGCTGAGCTGCGTCAACACTGGGCTCAACGCCGCTGCAAAACTATCGCGCAGCATTGCCATCGCGGGTGTCGTTGGCACTGGCGCTGTGGCATCAAATGCATAGACATCGGTGGCTCCAAATTCAACCGGTTCGTCGTCGATAATCTCGAATAGCGCAGCTACATCTGACGCAGCCAACAAGTCATCGATCACCACATGCGGAAACGGCGCAGCCGTTCGCCACGCGTGGCTCAGCGTCGCGGTATTTTGCCATGCTGGATTACGCAGCCATTGCGTCATGATCCACTACCTGCTGGCGGGCTCGCCGCAACGGCGAAAAACATTAGATGCTGCCACGGCAAATCGTCGACGCTGCGCACCAAGGTAAAGCCATTGGCTTGATACTCGCGCAAGATTTGGGCTTTGCTCATTTTGTGCAGCTCTTTCACCGGCACTTCGGGATCCTCCGCGCGAAACTCAACCAAGGCGATCGTCCCCGTCGGTTTGAGCACGCGCTGCAGCTGCGCCAACACTGCCGCTGGGTCGCTCAGCTCGTGATACACGTCAGCCATCAGCACTACATCGCAGCCGGCTACTGGCAACTTGCTGTCGTTGGCATCGCTGAGCACTACATCGATGTTGGAAATGTTGGCAGCTTTGGCCCGCGCTTGCAGCAGCGCTAACATTTTGGGTTGCAGATCCGCGGCGATCGCTCGCCCGGTGGGAGCCACCGCTGCTGCCATCATTAACGTGTGATAGCCATTGCCTGCGCCCAAATCGCACGCGGTTTGGCCCGGCAGCAACACCAGCGCAGCCATCAACCGTTTGGTATTTTCTTCCTTGTCACGGGTATCACGGGTTAGCCACGGCGCGCCGATATGCGACATCGTCGTCGCTAACCGCCGGCCCATATACGTGCCTGGCGGATCGACCGGCCGTGGTGCTGGTGCGATCGGCGGCGGTGGTGCCATCGTCGTCGGTACAACCACCGGCGCTGCACTGCCGCTGCGAGCTTCCGGTTTTGGTACATCATGCCGGGTGCGACAGCCCATCGCACCGGCCACCAACACGGCCACCAGCGCACCCGTGCATCGGTGCATCGCCCGACGGATCATTAAAATTTCGGCAGCCTGCATGCCGCCAAACCATAGTCTGCGATCGTCGCTAGCGCTAGTCGCTGGGGTAAGGCTTAGTTGTTTGGCAACAACTGTGCACCCACCAGCTTTGCGCGGACGGAAAAAGACATCCCTGGACCGACCGAGCTTTCAATATCGGGATAGGTCAACGTTTTAACGATTGAATCGCTGCGCATTTCTTGGTCGCTGACCTCACAATCAAGATTTTTGTCGAACAATTCAACGAGATCTGCGCCGCCAGAATCCGACACACATGAACATTTCGTCGCTGGTGCAACGATCGCGCAATCGCGGTCGATAATGCGGTTAAATTGTTTGGCCGCTTGCGGGATCACAATGTCTCGAACGTCCGTTTCCGAAACCACGCCGGCAAATGTAGCGTTGCCGGAGGTTGCCGTCAGATCTGTCAACCGGATCACTACGTCGTGTAACATCACATTGATGAGCACATCCGTGCCAATCGCCAGCTTGAGCGTCAGCTCATCCGCGCGGGTGATGGCCTCGCCCTGTTGCATTGGCCCGGTCGCGTAATTCACCTCCATCGCTGGCGCCA
>JAYWHS010001026.1:0-7602 GCA_043777635.1 Kofleriaceae bacterium
CTGCAAATCTATGCACCGTTGGCCAATCGCCTTGGGATCCAGTGGGTCAAGATTGAGCTCGAAGACCTTTCGTTTCAATATCTCCATCCCGGCGAGTACGAACAACTCTCATTGGAAGTGTCGAAGTCTCGGGCCGAGCGCCAGGAATACATCACCCACGTCGAAGGCTTGATCGAAAAAGAAATGGCCGACAACGGCGTGCCGTGCAAAGTCAGCGGCCGAGCCAAACACTTGTGGTCCATTTACCAAAAGATGCGCCGCACCGAGCGGCCGTTCGAAGAAATCCATGATGCCATCGGATTTCGGGTGGTCACCGACAGTCAAATGCACTGTTACCATGCGCTGGGCGTAGCCCATGCGACGTGGACCCCGATACCGGGCCGGTTCAAAGACTACATCGCGTTGCCGAAGCCCAATTTGTATCAATCTTTGCACACGGCGGTCATCGGGCCGCGTGGCGAGCGCATCGAAGTGCAGATCCGCACCGACGAAATGCATTTAGTGGCCGAAGCCGGCATTGCCGCGCACTGGAAATATAAAGAGGGCAAGCCAGTCGTTGCCGCCGACGAAAAGAAGTTTGCGTGGCTGCGCCAACTGATGGAAAACCACACCGAGCTGCGTGATCCGACGGAGTTCCTGGAATCGGTAAAAATCGATTTATTCGGCGACGAAGTGTATGTGTTTACGCCGCAAGGTGACGTCAAAGCGTTACCCAAGGGCAGCTGCCCAATTGATTTCGCCTACGCAATTCACTCCAACGTGGGCGATCATTGTTCGGGCGCACGGGTCAACGGCATGATCGTGCCGCTGCGTTATCAAGTGCGCAACGGCGACACCATCGAGATTATTACCAGCCCGAATCAAAAGCCGAACAAGGACTGGCTCAAGTTAGTCAAGACTGCCAAAGCGCGGACCAAAGTCCGTTACTTGCTACGCACCGAGCAACGCGACAAAGCGATTACCCTTGGTAAAGAGTTGCTCGACAAAGCATTTCGCAAACACAACAGCACGTTGGCGCGGGCCGACAAGCAGTTGCAAGCCGCTGCCAAAGAACTTAAATGCATGGACGTCGACGAGCTGATCATGCAGGTTGGCTACGGCAAAGTTACCGCACAGCAAGTGTTGGAAAAAGCGCTGCCGGAACTTGGCAAAGCCCAACCTTCGGCCTTGGAGAAATCCGAGAGCGTTTTGAAAAACCTGCTGCGCAAAGTCACGCGGCGAACTACCTCGAGCGGTATTAAGGTTGCGGGCGCCGATGACATCTTGGTGCGCTTTGGCCGATGCTGTAGCCCGTTGCCAGGCGACCCAATCGCTGGATTCATTTCGCGTGGGCGTGGCGTGACCGTGCATCGCCGCGATTGTGAACAAGGCTTGGATCTCGATCCTGACCGCCGCATCGAAGTAGAGTGGGATGGCTCAAGCAATGCACAGCATGAAGTTGCCTTGCAGGTGCTGTGCGCTGACAAACCTGGGCTGTTGGCGCATCTGTCACAGGCGTTTACTGACTACGCCGTGAATATTAACCAAGCGCACTGCCGCACGACCGAAGATGGCCGCGCGGTCAATACGTTTCACGCCAGCGTCAAAGATTTGGATCAACTCAAGATCATTATCCGTGCTTTGACCCGCGTCAAAGGTGTGTTCTCGGTGACCCGCGTCAGTTCAGACGGCTAGCAATGCCAGGGCACGGTGGGCTTGAAATCTGACCGTGATATGCCCGTTATCAGCTCGGACCTGATGTGGCGTCGTGGTGGGGAAACGCAAAAAGGCGCAACGTCTTTTGAAAGACGCAGCGCCGAATTGGTAGCAAGGACAAACGCAGGGTTGCTAGTTGGTGCAATACCGCAACTGCGTAGGTTCCCTGATGACTTGGTTACTTGGTTGCAGCTTTAGGCGCTGGCTTACCAGGTTCGCCGAGGCCAGCAAACAAGGCAACGGTGGTCAGCGTGGAATGTTTCGCTTCGCGGTTCTTGCGCTTGCGACCGGCTTTTTGCTTACGGTTTTTACGTTTTACGTTTGAGGCTTTTGTATTCGAGGCCATGACAACAATCCTTGCTAGCGAAGGGAGGTTTTCTAGCCGTTTACCTACGGCTATGTCAAGGTTCGGCCTGGCCGGACCGTGCAATGCGTGCGAATACCGCGATCAGGTGGGCGTTGCTGGGCGCTTCACATTGCAATTCTCGCGAAAACTCCTTAACCTTTCGCGACATTACGAGAGTGGCTATGAAACTCTGTTCCAAATGCGCTAAGCAGTTTCCTGATGATGCTAATTTTTGCCCGGTCTGTGCAAGCCGATTAACCCCGGTTGTTGCGGACGTCGACGCCGTCGCCGCGCCCAGCAGCGACGGTGACAGTCTTGCTGCGCGATTCGAGATCGGTACCATCGTCGGTGGCCAACGGACCGGCTCGGTGTTTGACGCCAATGATAAAATTGGTAGCCAGCGCGCCGCAGTGAAGATTATTAGCGGCCATGTGACGGCATTGCCGGGGATTGCAGCTCGAATTGAGCGCGAATCCAAACAATTGGAGCGGGTGGTGAGTCCGGGGATCGCCAAGATTCTAGCGTGGGGCAAACGCGGTGATGCGCCATGGATCGCCACTGAATTTGTCGCTGGCGCGCAAACCTTGGCTACCGCGATCGGTGATCGCGGGCCGGTTGGTCTTGCTGGTGCCGCTGACATCGTCGAAGTGGTCGGTGAAGCACTTATCGAAGCCGCTCAAGTCGGCGTCGTCCATCGCGATTTGGCGCCAAAAAACATTCTGTTTGCTGGCAACGAATTCAAGCTTATCAACTTCTCAGTGCCGGTGCCGCTCAACGAAAAGAGCCCAGGCGTTGCTGAGTTTGTTGCGCCCGAAGTTGTCGAAGGCAAACCTGCCGATCAACGCAGTAACATTTACAGCCTGGGCGCAATCTTCTATTTCGCATTAACCGGACGGCCGCCGTTCGTTGGAACCACCGAAGCAATCTATCAAGGCCATTTGCATGGCACGCCGGCATTGCCGTCGTCACTTGTGGCTGTGTCCAACGAGGTTGACGCGGTTGTAATGCGCGCGCTGGAGCGGTCGCCGAGTAAGCGTTTCTTGACGGTGCGGCAATTTGTGGATGAAGCGTTGCGGGTTGCCAAGGGCACGCCAGTTTCGGTGGCATCGCTCGCTGCATCTGGGGCTGCATCTGCTGGCTCAGGCTCGACCAAGCGAGGCCAGTTGGTCCAAACCCTTATGGGGGTTAAACCTCATGATTTTGCAATGCCTGGTCCTTTGGTCGCAGCGGCTCCGACGCCGGTGATTGCACAGGTGGTTGCAACAGCGGCGCCGGTTGCTGTTGTCGCACCCGTTGTGGTCGCCGCGCCGGTCGCCGTCGCCGCACCCGTGGCTGTCGCAGCTGCAATCGGTTCGCAAACGGTCGCCGGAGTTGCAGCCGCACCGCATTCAACGCCTGCACCGTCACCGTGGGCACCGCCCGCAACAAGCGCAGCGCCGGCCGCTGGCGCGATGGCTGGCGCGCAAGCTGCTATTGCTGCTGCGGCACCTGTAGTCGCAGCACCTGTAGTCGCGGCACCTGTAGTCGCAGCACCTGTAGTCGCAGCACCTGTAGTCGCGGCACCTGTGGTCGCGGCACCTGTGGTCGCAGCACCGTCGGTGGCAGCTACGCCGAACGCTAAGAAGTCCGCCGCAGATGAAAGCAAAGGCAAATTCCGCGAGACGATGTGGTTCAAAAAAGGCGATCTTGATGTGGCCGCAGCCGAAGCCGCAGCGCAAGAGCGCGCCAAAGGCAAAGACGCGGCCGCCGACAAGGTTGATACCTTGCCGATGGATGAACGTTACAAAGACGATGGTTCGATTACCCGCGGCGACAAAGAGAAGTACAGCCTGCGCACTGGCGGCACGCAAATGATGCAAGCCATACCAGATCCGAGCGCTGGGGATAGCAGCATCGCCAAGGTATCCGAGGATGCGTTGATCGGCGAAATGAAGAGTGGCGGCAAGAAGATCGCTATGGCGGTGGCCGGCGGTGTCGCGATCGTGGTCGCAATCATTGTGTTTGCGTTGACACGTTAACGCAGTACTGTGAAATTTCCGATGCGCGGTCCAGCGTTAGATGCATCGTTTCTAACTGAAGCCGGCAAGCATGGCATCCGCGTGGCGCTTGCCGTCCTTTGTGCTGGCCCGTCGCTGGCGGCGTTGCCGAGCTGCGCGGAAATTGGCGTGGTTAGCGATGGCTCGTCGGTTTCCTACGGCACCGCGAATCGTGGCAAGTTGCTCGATGGCGTGCGCATGCCCAATCGGGGACCGGGTTTTGTCGTCTATGCGCAGTGGCAAGTGCGCGGGTTACGTTACGGCACCGACGAACTTATTACCTTACTTACAGAAGTAGGCGACAGGATGCGGCAGTTTGGCGGGGCGCCCCTTGGCATTGGCGATTTGTCGTTCATCGATGGCGGCAGTGCGGCACCGCATCATCGTTCGCATGAGAGTGGTCGCGACGTTGATCTGCTGTTGTATTTGCTCGATGCCAAAGGCCAATCGATGGTGTCAAATGCCATGTTGATAGTCGACGATGATGGCCGCATCGCCGATGGCTCCGGGGTACGGCTGGATGTGGCGCGTACGTGGCTGTTGGTGAAACAACTTATGGTTGCGCAGGCCGCCGACGTGCAACATGTGTTTTTGGCCGAGCCGCTCATTCAGCTGGTGCTTGACCATGCAAGGGCGCTGGCTGAACCTGCGGCGGTGGTAGAACGCGCACGCGATTTGTTATCGCAACCTGCACCCAACGCACCGCATAACGACCATATGCATGTGCGAATTTATTGCAGTGCCGAAGACGCCAGCCGTGGTTGCGTCGATTTTGGCGCGGCCCATTACCGCAAAAAGTCGAACTACCTCGTCGATGGTGTTTCACACTTGCTTTGATACAATTGCGCAAGCCGTTCTTGGTCGGTAAGGATCGTTGGTGGCGGGCTAGGCTGGTTGCCGGGCGCTGGCGTTGCCGGCGGACTTGCCGGTGGTTTTTCGCCGCCTGCATTTGATCCAGCGTCGCTGGGGGCAGCAGGCGCTGCGGCGGAGCCTACGCCAGAACCCGCGCCCGCGCTGCTTGTCGTCGGTGCAGTGTCGACTTTTATCGCTCGAATCGAGCGCAGCATCTGTTCAAAGTCGCGCAGGTGAGCTTTGAGCGTTGGGGTATTCGGTGCCGAGATAGCGATGGTGATTGCACTGTTTGCATTCACCATAAAAGCTTGGCGTACCGCGCGTGTCTTGGTGGAGTAGGTCAGCCATTCCGCAGCGAAGTCGGTGGTTGGAATCGCCTTTGGGTCCCATCGCAATCGGCTGACAGTGACACGCCCGATACGTAGCCGGGTTTCCACGGCGCAAGCATAGTTCGAAGCGATCGAATCGTTGGGGTTCCGGCACTCGGGTGGCCACGAACAAATCAGGTTTTTGTCGACCGGCTCACTGCTGATCCAGATTGTGCCAAGCGGCGTTGTGCGACGCAGCCACACTGCGATGCCTGGATAACTGGGCTGATCACTGATGCGCCAGCCGCTTGGTAGTTTGATCGCAAACCCGCCAGCACTGTCTCTGAGCAGGCCATTGTCGATTTCGGCTACGGCCGCGCTTGCACAAAGTGCAGAAAAAAACATCGCAGTGGCGAGCGCTCGACGCATGTGAACGGCCTGAACGTACCGGTTTGTCGTCGAGAAATCGATGATTTCGCGGCTTTGTGCGCAAAACCCGCACCTGAACAGAGACCCAGTTAAAAAGTTGACTCTTTCTGTTCTGCTATTGTTGACCGATTACATTCACAAGATTATCGTGACAACACTTCGAAGCTGGACATCTACTGTATCCATCATCGAGTGTGTAGCTAACTCAAGTTTGTCAGAACGAGCGATCAGTTTAAATCGGAGCCAAAGAGGGTTGGCTTTCGATTTCTTACTGGGCGCGTCGATCTTTCGAATGTTTGCGCTTTGGAGAATGACTTTGTTTGCACGCCCACGAGATTCCGTAGACCGAGAGAGAGGCGAGGGCACCATCGTGCCGTTGCGCTCTGCTGGTCGGACGGATTTCGCAGCTAGCCAAGGTCAACATGCTGACGACGCTCGTCCAACGCGCCGCCGAGTTGCGACGGTATCGCGTGGCAGGCTTGATGAGGATGACGTGGCTGCACCGCCGGCGCGGCGCGCGCCTCGTGGCTTGTTACTCGAAGCCGACCTGACTGCCATTGAAACCACGTACGTCGATGGCATCACCGCACCGCAAATTGTCGACGTGTTCACCAGCCGTGGTGTGAAGTTCTCGGAAGCGAGCTTTCGCAAATACGTACAACAAGGGTTGCTGCCACGTTCGCGACGGGTTGGTCGCAAAGGCAAATACCGCGGTTCGTTGGGCATGTACCCAGCCAAGACGATTCGCCGCATCAACTCAGTCAAAGAGTGGATGGCCGACGGATACACCATTGAAGAGATTCAAGGGCAGTTCCTGCTCTACACCGATCTGGTTGAGAACTTGGCCGAAGGCCTCAGTGAGTTGTGGGTCCGCCTCGCGGCTGATCTCGAAAAACTCACGCATGAAGCAACTCGAAAAACGGTGGTCAAGGAATTGGCCGACCTACGCAAAGATGCTGAAGGCTTTGTGCGCCGTGTTGGTGAGGTGACTCGTCGAGTTGCCGCACCGCGCGGCCAGAATTTCCGTCGAACCGGCGCCGCGGGGAGCGCTGAGGATTTGTTGTAGCGGCCTCCCGCAAGCCGCCACGTTGTTTTCGTCAAGGAGAAATCATGAGTGCTGAAGATCGTCAACGTACTGAAGAATCTGTCATTAACCACGCTGCGGGCGACGAAACCGCAGTGAGCAAAGCGCCGAGTGAACGGCCGTTGCGGGCGCGCGCCCGTGGCACCGCCACGCCTTTCGTTTCCCCCGACGACGAAGACGCCGCCAAACTAGCGATGTCGGTTGGCGCGTTGGCGCGTGGTTCGATGGCTCAAATCGAAGCGCCCGGCGAAGGCTTCGATAACCTTGACGATGCGGGCGTCGAAGACGACGACGATTTCGAAGACGATGATAGTGCCGACGACGTTGAGATGGTTGCCGATGGCAACGGTGGCGAAATTCCTGCGGTCTCGCGCAAGATTCGCCGTCGTCGTCGTCGCGAGCGTCCACGCAGCAAAACCATTGCAATGAAACGTTTGACTCGCGAAGAGCTGCGAATTGGCGCGTTGATGTTCCCGCCGGTCGACGAAGCGCGCCCAACTCACCGCGTGCAGTGCGCAAGTGGCGAGCAGCGGCCTTGTCCGTGGGTGGCTTGTAAGCATCACCTGTATCTCGACATCAATCCTGAAACCGGTTCGATCAAAATCAACTTTCCAGATCTTGAGCCCTGGGAAATGAAACAAACCTGTGCGCTCGATGTTGCCGAACGTGGCGGCATCACCCTCGAAGAAGTCGGCGAGATCATGAACTTGACCCGCGAACGGATTCGTCAAGTCGAAGTTCGTGGTTTGCTCAAGCTCAAGATGGGTTCGCCATCGCCCGATGAACTCGGCGCTGATTTGCTGCGCGAAAAAGCCGAGCGCGCGCGCGAACGCAACTAACAACACACAAGTG
>JAYWHS010001027.1:0-2270 GCA_043777635.1 Kofleriaceae bacterium
CCTTGTGCGCACTCTACGGATCTGCAAACACAAGTCAAGCGAGAAAAATGGGCGGAGGATTCACGCGGTGTCGAACTGCGGGTGGCTAACGACCTGTGCTGCGGCCATCCGATGGTACAATTTTGTATGCTTGCTACTTCGCGAATCGCTGCAACCTGTTGGGCAGCGCCAGCCTTTGTTGGCAACAGCGCATTGCTGGTAGCAGTTAGCGCATTGGCTGGGTGCGCAACGGCGAGCAGCACCAGCGCTGATGCGCGCGCGGTTGACGCTGCCCGTGACGACGGTAATCCCGGCGCGGTTGATGCGCCGATCGTCGACGCAGCGATGCCGATTGATGCCGCAGTCGATGCGGCGTGTGTACCGGTGTGGAGCAACATCCTGGGCAATGGCGATTTTGAAAATGCCGTGTTGCCGTGGGTGCAAACGCCCATCCTTGTTCGCACTGCCGCGCAAAAACCGTTTGCACCGTATGCTGGCACCTATGCCGCGTTGTTTGGCGTCAGCAACAATGGCAATGGCACGCTGACCCAGAGCGTGGTGATTCCGGCTGCGGCCCAAGGCTTGCGCATGCGTGGCTTCAACTGTTTTGTCACCGAAGATCTTTCGGCCGACGCCGATCGCATGGTTGTCACCTTGGAGAACGCCGGCGGCACCGTGGTTGAATCTTTGCTGAACGTCACCAACTCCAACGTCGCTGCGACCTGCGCTTGGGCACCGTTCACGTACCTTGCCACCAGCGCCCACGCCGGCGAAACGTTGACGTTACGTTTGCGCGGCACCACTAACGCTACGCTACTCACCCGTTTTGCATTTGATGAGTTAGTGGTGGAGACGTTGGCGTGTCCGTGAGCGGCTGCGTGGGCATTGCTTTGCAGGTCGCCTGCCGCCGATGACTGAAATTAACTACCGGCACGGTGACAACGTCAAAAATCATCCATGAAAGAAATTTTTCTTGAAAATGTTCGGTCACATGAAGACATCGCTGGCGTTTATGAATTTGACGGGACTTCTGGATACTTTTATTTACACAAACTAGAGCCTTCAAAAGTAATCGCTGCACTTGAAATTCATAGGTCTGAACCAACGGCAGAAGACCTCGCTCTGAAGTGGGATGTTCCCGAACGCTTGATTTCCCTTTGGGAAAAAGGCGAACGTAAGGCGGTATATGATTGTGAAACGGGCGCGATTTTCGGGGGACGTCAGCCGATTACCGAAGCAATGCAAGCGATGATTTGGGTTGATGCTGCATAAGTTCGAAAGATCCTGAATGGGTTTCCCTAGATCCCAACTGGGTTCGCGCCACGTTGCCGACAGCGCAAACAAAAATTACGCCCACGACCTTTGGTAATGCGTTACCGTCGCGCCATGCGAACAAGCGTTAATGGTGGAGTCGAGGGGCGCAGGCGCCTCGCAATGCTAGCGATGATTGCGGTAATGAGCGTCGGTGTGCCGCAGATGGCGCAGGCGGCGCCCAAGCGCGTGACATTCGATCTAGTCCGCTTCACCCCACCGGCGGCGTGGAAAAAAGTGGCATGGACCAAAGAGTTGAGCGCGGACGGCAACCAGCTCGGCTATACCGTGGTTGATCAAAAAGCTGGCACGTATTGCCGAATTTTCGTTATCAAGAGTACGACCAGTGAAGGCACGCTCGACGCTGATTTCGCCAGTGAGTGGAAACTATTTATCTCCGACAACCGGGAAATGCTTACTGGGCCTCAAGTCACCGACGCTGCCGAACGTGACGGTTGGCAAGTCAAAGCGGGCGTTGGCACATACGCGTTTAGCGGTGGCGTATCGATTGGCATGTTAACCAGTATCAGCGGATACGGCCGGGTCGCAAGCGTCGTGGTGCTCACAAGTAGCGAGGCTTTTGTACCGGCGATTCAGTCGCTGCTCGGCTCGATTGAGATGGTTCGGCCGGTCGTGCCAGCAGTGGCGAGTGACACCAGCAAGTCGAGTAAGCCGAGCAAGCCAGCAGCGAACAGCACCTCCAAACCGCAGGCGTTGCAAGGATATATGGAGTACAGCCCGTTCACAAAGACGTGGACGTGGAAGCTTCGCTATCCGCCACCGACCAAGTAGTTCGTTAAACGGGCGTTGGCGTGGCCTTTTTACATTTGACGAGTTAGCGGTGGAGACGTCGGCGTATCCGTGAGCGGCTGCTGCCCATTGCAATGACAGAGCGCCGGCTCGCAGCATTCTGATGTAGCGTTCTTCATTGGTCGCAGCGCCGCAGAAAGTTAGTGCACCGTGTCTAATCGCACAGCGAT
>JAYWHS010001028.1:0-2269 GCA_043777635.1 Kofleriaceae bacterium
TTCAAGTACGGTTCGGCCGGCGTTGGTGCACACTTTAACCGAGGCCAGCTTGGTCGGTGCAAGACAAGCGCCGTTCTCTAATTGGCTAACTTGCTGCGCGTTGTGGAGGTCAACGGCCCAGTACTCGCAACCTTGATAGCTCTTGTCGGTGGCAGCCTGTTGACATGCGTCGACGCAACCACCGTCGACGCAGACATTCGAACCTGTACAAGCTTGCGTCATTGCACCAGGTTGGCCATTGGCATCACATTGAAATACATTGCCGTCCTTGCAGAACTGGGTGCCGGGCTCACATGACACACAGCCCAGCGTGTTGCTGCACTGCACCGGGCAATCTTGGGTCAGCTCCCACGTTCCGGCCGCGTTACAGGTCTCAAATGTAGTCAGTGCACAGCGCTGCTGCCCAACCAAACATTCGCCCGTCGCATCAGCGTTCGCTGGGCGATCGCTGGGTCCACACGCCGCCGCACCCAAAAGCACGGCCAAAGCAGTCACAAAGAGATATTGAACGCGACGCGTCATGAAGTAGCCTCCGGGTCAGGACGCTAATCCACCTTCGGATTGGGTACCAGATATTTTTCGAAGGAATCGCGCGATCAATCGCACGATCCGGGCACGAACCTAGCCTCGATCAATCGTGGCGTAGGCCTTCGGCCGGCCGTAGCGCAGCCGCCGACCACGCCGGAATCACCGTAACCACTAAGCCAATCAACATCGTGATGGCGACCACTAACAGCACTTCATTCGGACGCACTTCGATCGGCAAGCGGTCGATCAAGTAAACCTTGGGATCGAGCTTGTAGCCATACACCGAAACCACATGGCAGGTGGTCAAGCCGATAGCCACGCCCACCAGCGTCCCAACCCCAGCGATGGCGAGGCCAACGATTTGGAAAATCAGCCCAATGCCCAAGCTGCGCGTGCCCATCGATTTGAGAATGGCAATTTCGCGGGTCTTTTCGCGCACCATCATAATCAGCGCCGAAACCATGTTGAAGGTCGCAACCGCGATGATGATCGTCAAAATCAGCACCAACGTCTTTTTCTGAATTTCTAATGCAGTAAAAAGATTGTGATTGAGCTCATACCAGTCTTGGACTTGATACGGTGGCCCACCCAAGGCGGCTTCGAGATTGCGAGCTATTTCCGCCGCACGCTCGACATCTTTTACTTTGAGTTCAACGCCCATCACTTGGTCGCCGCGGCCTACCAAGTCTTGGATATCTTTGAGCGCGGTGTACATCAGCCGACGATCGTATTCGTCGAAGCCGCTATAGAAGATGCCGGTTACATGAAACTTTCGCGTACGAGGCGCGCTCGATTTGGCGCGCCAGGTATCGAAGTCAATATTCGATAGCGGCACAACCACGGTAACGTCGTCGCCAACTTTGGCTTTCAATTTTCGCGCAAGTTCGCGCCCCATGATGATGGACGGAAACTCGCCGGGCCCTGGGATACGCGCCAATGAATCAATGGATGCACCACCGAGCATGTGTTTATCGAGATCGAGCACGCCACGCACTAACGTTGGATCAACCCCTTTGATAGCTACGCCCGAGAGTTGGCCTTTGCCCCGGGTGACCAACATTTCGGCGAAGATAAATGGTTGTGCAGCCAACACATCTGAATCGATTGCCATCGCGGTTTTCATCACGTCGCGATATTCGGCAAAGGTCGACTGCTGCTTGAGAATGATTACATGCGCGTTGACGCCCAACACTTTTTCACGGAACTGCGCTTGAAACCCAGTGGTTACCGAGAGCACGACCGTTAACGCGGCAACGCCCAGCGCAACGCCCAGCACCGAGACGCTGGTAAACACTGAGAACACCGCCATCAGGCCAATGACCGCCGTCGCGATCATGCCCAACAACAGCATCAGCACACCGATCGGGCTGTCACCGTTCGATGTGAGCAAAATGACCAAGCCTGCAATCGCGACGAGTGCAGCGACGCCCGCGCGACCAATCATGTGGCGATTAACACGGCCACCCAATAGATAGCGACTACCAATGAAAGTTTCGTAGGACATCTCAGCTCACACTACCGTTGGTAGCGCTTGGGGTATTCCCGATAGTGGTCATGCGTCGCTTGTTGTAGCGCTCCCAGCCGATAATACCAACTACGATGATGACCACCGAGATGAGCGCGGCGAGCTCGCCATGCACTTGCGCAGCTTCGGAAGGATCCATAAATTTACCTCGAATGTCCTGGGCTCGACCAATCGCCAAGGCAATCCGGCCCTGCACCGTGAATCCAAAGCTCGCGC
>JAYWHS010001029.1:0-2269 GCA_043777635.1 Kofleriaceae bacterium
ACATTCCCTGCCATATCATGCACGCCCCACGGCGAGCTGCCATCACCGAACCTGTTCGTCCCGTCAAAGGTCCCGACTGGAGCTTCGTCCCGAGAGTTCTCGATTTTCATGGTGGACTCAAAACCGTCTTTGCAAACTGGTTCATCACACGCCGCGCGCTTGGGATAAAACTTGTCACCCCACGGCCAGCGATAGTCTTTTTGATTCTTCGGATCATGTCGTGCGGCAAATTCCCATTCCGCTTCTGTCGGCAAACGTTTGCCGACCCAGGCGCAATAGCGCTCTGCACCCTCGATACTCGCTGAATTCACGGGACGGTTTTCATCTCCAGATCGTGCTCGAAATTGATCATTCTGCTCGATTAGTGGTGCCCCGACAGCGCTTTTGGTTGTGGAAAAACACATCTCGCCGAATCCACTCGCACACTGATTCCCAACCGCATTCAAAAAATGTGCAACCTGCGCATTGGTGACTTCAAACTGGTCGATGAAATACGGCGTCAGCGTCACTTTGCGCACCGGCTTTTCGTTGGCTGCCGCTTTGGGATCATCAGAGCCCATCATAAAAGTACCACCGGCAATCTTGCACACCGGATTCGGATCGCGCGTCGGTCGCGGCGCATACTCAACCTTACAATCGCCTTTGCTACTCACCTTCACCGTTGGTGGTGGCGGCGGCACGGTCGGCTCGGGGCCATCGTCACGCGCATCATGCTTCGGCGCTTGTGCATCATCCGTTGCGATCGGTGCATCCTTCGCTGGTACCGGCGCCGGCGTTTGCTCATGACGCGTTTTTTCGCAACCTACACTCAACGCTATCGCCACTACACCCCACGCCGTTGCCACTCGTCGCATGGTCATCATGGCTGCATGTTACAATAACGCGCGAGTCCGGGTATTTGCGGGCCTACTATTTATGCCGTGGCAGCTCCGGTTGACGGTGGCCAACCACGAAGCGAGCGTAACGATGTTTGAGGGCGTGAAAGTTACAGGCAAAGCGCGCCGGCGGAGGACGCCGGGACGGTGAGGGACGGTGTTGTGCGTCGAGATGGTGCAAGCTTGTGGCGGTGGCCGCCGCGCCTCGCGTTGTGCTGCTGGAGGACACGTTTGTTTTTGATGCAAGCCTGCCGCTATCAGTGTATGTAAAGAACCGGATGTGGAATTGGATCTATTTGTTCAGTACAGTAGGATTGTGTATCGTCGGTTGCGGCAAAACGGCAGGCGTCCCCGCTAAGGTTGGCCAAGCACAGCAGCGGGATGAGCAGACCAAGGCTGCGGTACCTACAGCGCCTTCTAATGCTCAGCGAGTTGAAGTTGAAGTTGAAGTTGAAATCGACATTGCAGCGGTCAATGCCCTCGTTCCGCCTGAGTACAAAGCAACCATCGAATTTGAGAAGCGCGCAGTGATGAATTGGAGCAAAGCAGGGACGTTTCTGATTGCTGCACCCAAAGGTTGGCGAGTCAGTGAATTCAACGGCAACCTTGTCGAGCCCGATGACGAATTTGTTTCGATCAGATTCATGGTCGACATCGGCTGCTCAGGTTACTGTGTAGCTAAGGACTGGAGCAGGGTGGTTGAGGAAAGAGTGCCGCATGGCAAGCGAATCAAAGATGTCAAAAGTCGCAACAGCAGGTCAGTGATCGCTGAAGTTGATGCCATCGAGACCGTTGTCTATAATGCAAAGTGGCAGGAGGGTGATCCTTATTTCCGGTATTGCGAAGTGACACTCTATGGACCCGCACGTGCACTTGTTCCAGCAATGGAGAAAGCGTGTGAAAATTTTGCCATCATCGAATCGCGATGATCATTGGCCATGGTAGTGAAGGTTCCTGTGATGACGCGTTTGGCGAGAAGTTTTTAGCGTTGGTTTCCACAAACGGTGAGAAATCGGTACCCGAAATACCGAAGGTTTGATGGGTAGTGGCAACGAACGCGGCGGATCTGCGTAAGGCGGCGGCCAAAGCCGAACGCAAAGCCAAGGCGGCGGCCGAGGCTGCGGAACGAAAAAAAGCGGCGAATTAAACCGCCGACCGTCGTTTGGTTTGGGGTGGGGCCCAGGAAATCTTAGCTGCGTTGCACTGGGACGGCACAACGTTGACCAAGGATGCGCGTGTTTTGAACACGTACATCACGCAGATGCAGCAACAACCGCGAGTGGCGTCGAACGGCATAACCGTGGCGCTGCGCCGGATGCAAGTGACGATCGGCAAGGCGATTGGGACGCAGATTCCGGTAGAGGTTAGGTATTTAGCTGAGCAGCAACGAGGCG
>JAYWHS010001030.1:0-2265 GCA_043777635.1 Kofleriaceae bacterium
TGGCGGTGGTCATATTTTGCATTTGGTGTGCGACCTGAGCGTTGCGGCCGATAATGCGATCTTTGGCCAAACCGGTCCACGCGTCGGCAGCTTTGACGCTGGCTTTGGCAGCTCGTACTTGGCCCGCATTGTTGGCCAAAAGAAAGCTCGCGAGATCTGGTTTTTGTGTCGTCAGTACAACGCCCAAGAAGCGCTCGACATGGGCTTGGTAAACACAGTGGTGCCGCTGGCTGAACTCGAAATCACCACCGTGGGTTGGTGCCGCGAGATGCTTGCGATGTCACCAACGGCGTTGCGATTTCTCAAGATGGCGATGAACGCCGATTGTGATGGCCAAGCCGGCATGATGGCGTTCGCAGGATCGGCGACGCTCCTGTACTACACCAGCGACGAAGGCAAAGAAGGCAAAGAAGCGTACTTGGAAAAGCGGCCTCCTGATTTTGATCAGTTTCCAAGATTTCCGTAGCCGATAGGGGACCTTCCCGTCCCCTCTTCCTCGGCACAGCCGAGGAATTCACCCCACCGCGCATCGCCTCGCGCGGATCCGAGACAGTGATTGTGAAGTCTTTGAATGAGGCACCGTCGTTAAGAAAATGTGTGCCGTGACCGAAGTGAAGCTATGACTGACACAGCTAGTAGTAAAATGGCGCGGCCGAGTCGAGCGATGGCGTGGTTGCTTGCGGCCCGCGTCAAGACGTTGCCGGCAGCAGCGGTGCCAGTTGCGGTAGGTACAGCGTGTGCCCATGTATTCGGCGGCGTGGCCTGGGGCGCAGCGCTGTGTGCGCTGTTCGGTGCGTTGGCGATCCAAATCGGCACCAATTTTGCCAATGATGTTTTCGACGCCGAAAAAGGCGCCGATGGCCCAGATCGGCAAGGCCCAGCACGGGCAGTGTCGTCGGGTTGGATCACTGCACGTCACATGAAACTGGCGATGATCACAGCGTTTGGCGCTGCTGCTGGCGTCGGTGTTTATTTGATCAGCGTCGGTGGCTGGCCGGTGGTTGCGATCGGTGTGGCCTCGATCATCAGCGGTATCGCGTACACCGGCGGGCCCTACCCGCTCGGCTACAATGGCCTCGGCGATATTTTTGTGTTTATATTTTTCGGTCCGGTAGCCGTACTCGGCACGGTGTGGGTGCAGCGATTTACGCTGCCGAGCGTAGCGATGTGGTTATCGCTGCCCGTCGGCTTTCTCGCTGCGGCGATTTTAGTCGTCAACAATTTGCGCGACCGCGACACCGATGTTGGCGTCGGTAAGCGCACGCTAGCGGTACGTTTTGGCCGCCGCGCTGCACTTGCGCAATACGCTGGCCTGTTGCTGGCCAGTGCAGCAGTACCGCTTGGTTTGGCAGTGCACTATCACGCGTATTGGTTACTGTTGCCGCTGGTCGCCACGCCGCTTGGCGTCATGCGCTTTCGTGCACTGGTTGCGGCCCGGGTCGGAGCGCAGTTCAATGGTCTGTTGGCTGCAACCGCACAACTGTTATTGCTTTATGGTGCACTGATCGTCATCGGCTTGTTGTTAGCCTGAAGCTGCCGCACATCATTGTGCTCGTCGCATGATGATCAAGTGATTGCTCGCTAGCATGAAGCTGCCGCAAATCATTGTGCTCGTCGCATGATGATCAAATGATTACTGTTTTTGCGATCTGGATAGCCAAAACGGAATTTCAATTCTCGCGCTGGTTGAGCTTTATATTCGGTTTTCCAAAATGGCGTAATCGAATCGCCGACGGGCATGTTGGTCGCGTCAAACTTGCCGTAGGTCTCGTATACAAAACCGGCTGGCTTGCCATATTTCGGACCTAGCCCAGTCGAATCGGAAACCATCCATTGCGCGTTATCGACGAGGTATTTGCGCATTAGGCCAAAATCATTGAACGTGAGCAAGTAGCTTGCGGCTTTGGTCATCGCGGCAACCTTGCCCTTTTTTTCAAGGTACTTGAGCGTACCGCCGGCCTTCTTGATGTGGGCGTCGTCGAGGTTGGCTTGGACGTGGCGATACACTTGTTCGCGCGTTGAGCCCTTTTTGCGAAAACGGATTTCGACACTGCCAAAAGCCGCGTTGCGTTTGCCGGTTTCAAGTTTCCGCGCGTCAATCGCTGCCACGGCAGCATCGTCGAAGTATTCGACCTCGCCGGTTTCGCCAATCGTAAAATAGCGCATCCCGACGAGTTCATACCCATGCACCCATAATGCCGACAAGCCGAACAACAATTGGGTAGAAATTGCCGAGCCGCGCATTGCGCCAATCATGTTCATCGT
>JAYWHS010001031.1:0-2265 GCA_043777635.1 Kofleriaceae bacterium
GATGAGGCATCGTGAAAGGTGGCCAAGCGAGAAACATGCCAACGCTACATTGTTGAAATTGCATACGCCGCTGTCCGCGTGCGTCCGGTATTCGGACAACCCGGACGGGTGGTGTCCGCTACGCGGACGGGTGATACCCAATGCTCAGGTGATACCCAATGCTCAGGTGATACCCAATGCTCAGGGTGATACCCCATGCAGGTGATACCCAATGCAGGTGATACCCAATGCTCAGGGTGATACACAATGCTCAGCTCAGGTGGTGTCCGCTGCGCGGACAGGTGGTACCCAATGCTGGGGTGGTACCCAATGCTGGTGGTACCCAATGCTCAGACAGGTGGTACCCAATGCTCAGTACCCAATGCTCAGTACCCAATGCTCAGACCCTCCGCAGGGAAATCCACCTACCGCAACTTCGTTTGGCGTCGCTACGGCAACTTCGCGTGATTGACCATATCGGCAACGCCGCTGGCGACGAATTCAACCGCGACCGAAGCCAACAGCAAACCCATGATGCGCTCAAAGGCGCGCAGTAACGTTTTCGGCAAGAACCGCTCGGCCGAAGCTGCGCTGCGCATCAACAGCCACGTCACCAGACATGTCGCCGTGACGGCAAAAAACACGCCTGCGGTAGGAATCGGTCGCCACTGCGCTCGACTCATGAACACCATCACCGTCGCGATGGCCCCGGGGCCAGCTAACATCGGAATCGCTAGCGGAAAAATTGCGACATCATCGCGCGCCCGACTTTCATCTTGTTCCTCGACCGTAGTTTTGGTCGGTGACGTGTGGGCCCGCATCATGTCGATCGACATCAGCATCAGCATGATGCCGCCTGCGATTTTGAAAGCACCCAAGCTTATCCCGAACAGTTGAAAGATCACGCCGCCCGCCAACGCGAAGGTGCACAGAATTAACCAAGCTGCGAAGGCTGCGCGCAGCGCAACGCTACGTTTTTGCGCCGTTGTGTGCGATCCGGTAATCGTCAAAAACAGTGGCACGTTCGCGAACGGGTCGATGACAAAGAACACTGCCGACAGCGCAACGAGCGCAAATTGCAGGTCACTTCGCATGCCTGGGGTTTCGCTCAAAGTTGCACAATAGGCCAGCGCTCTGGCCGGGTATTCGATAGGCGCAATGAAAATCAGCGCGCTACGGTCGCGGCAATTTATCGGTGCCCGTCGGATCGGCTGGCGTGTTGGTGCTGCGACTCGACAGTGAACCGGTTTGTGATGACCACAGCATAATCGCAACGCCGACGATAAGCATGATGCCGATTACCAGCAGCGCACCAAATGGCACGCGGTCACCAAACGCACGGCGGCCAAAAAACGCGCCACCCGAGCGACGATGAATGGTGTTGGTGAGGTCTTCAGCAAAACTGACAGGCGCACGCGCTTTCTGCAATCCCGATAGCGCTTGCTTAGTTGCGGCAAAATCTTCGCTCGCAGCACGCCAGCGCGCGTCTTGCGCGATCAACGCTGCGACTTCTTTGGCTTTGTCGGCGGTGAGCACGTTGTCGTGAAAATCCGACAACAATACGATTTCGTCGTCGGTAAGCTCGTCGCTCGATGCTGAATTGGTTGGTTGGTCATCGCTCATGAGTAGCCCGGGTTACCCTTCAACATGACGCGCGAGTTTTTTACGCAGCGCGGCGCGGGCGCGATGCAGTCGCGACTTCACGGTGCCATCAGGCAGGCCGGTGATGTCGCAGATTTCTTCGATCGATAATTCTTCGACGTCGCGTAGAATCACCACGGTGCGGTGCTCCTCATCGAGCGAGGCGATGGCTTCTTGTAGCAAGACTTCCATTTGCGCGCCTTCTAGTGCGCGATCCGGGCGTACGCCCTTGGTCGGGCCGAGCGCTGCATTATTGGCCGACGGCGACGCCTCATCGAGCTCATCGCGATCACGCTCATGCCGGCGGGCCAAATATTTGATGCGATTTTTACAGTGATTTACGGTAACTCGGTACAGCCATGTCGAGAACTTTGACTCTTCGCGAAACGCATCAATTGTCTTGAAAACCGCGATAAAGACCTCTTGCGCTACGTCTTCGGCTTCAGCACGGTTGCCCAGCATGCGGTAGGTAATATTGAAGACCCGATCGCGATGGGCGTCGACTAATTCACGGAACGCACGTTCATCGCGGTCGCGGAGCCGGCGCAGTAGTGCTTTATCGAGATCGATCATGGAGGAGGAGAACCAGCGCAGGCACGGCCACAACGGCGCGACCGCCGAATCATACCTGTATCGAGGTGAGAC
>JAYWHS010001032.1:0-2264 GCA_043777635.1 Kofleriaceae bacterium
CGCTCTGCTTGTTTCCGTTGGCGTGCATTCATCCCACAGGTAGGATCCTTTTTTCACTGTTTGTCAATAGTATCTTTAATTTTTACTCAGACCCTTAGGGCGTGGTCGTCACAGCGTCTGTAGATGTCGACACAGTTGGTCCAACGATCATCGACGCAGCATGCATTTGCATCAACGCTTGCCGCAAGATTTCAGGCACGACCGGCTTGTGCAGCACGCGGTAGCCGGATGCATAGATCAATCTGATCTGTGCGGGTGCAGTTTCACCCGTAATTACCAACACCGGCGGCAAGGGTGATGCGACCGCTGCGACGGCGTTAAGTACGTCGAAGGCGGTTTGTTGTTGTGGCAATCGGAAATCCGTCAGAATGAGATCAAATCGACTGTGCTGACTAATCGCGGCGACACTGGTCATCAGGTTCATCGCTTGGACTACTCGATGCCCCCAACTTTGCAGCAACAGGCTCATGCTTTCGCGGACCAACGCATCGTCGTCGATAACCAGGATGTTCAACGGCTTTTCCTCGTGCTCACTTGATTGCACCGGAAATGGTGGCGCGGTCGGCCGTGAGGTTCGTGGCATCGCTGCACTGGCGTCATCCGCAGCTTGAATATCGAACCAGAATACCGTGCCGCGGCCCAGCTGCGAGCGCACGTTAACTTGGGTTTGCAGCAAGCGAGCTAAACGGTCTACGATAGCTAAGCCAAGGCCCACGCCTTGGGTCCGATCACGCTCGGGATTGCCGAGTTGATGAAACTCACGGAAAATCTCGCGGTATTGATCGACTGGAATGCCAACGCCGGTGTCCCACACTTGCACGCGTATGTAGTCGCCTCGACGACGAAATGCCACCACCACGCTACCGTGCGCGGTGTAGCGAATCGCATTGGCAACCAAGTTGCGTACCATCTGAGAAACCATGTCCGGATCGGCGAACAGCCACAGCGGCGGGGCCATGACCCGCAGGCGTAGGCCTTTTTGCTGGGCCAACGCGGCAAAAACAGTCTCAATTTGCCGGGCCAAGCTGCGCACGTCAACCGCCCGCAGTTGCGCGGTAATGCCACCCGCGTCGAGCCGCGAAATATCAAGCAAGCTGTCGAGCTGCTGTTGTAGGGCATCGACGGTGGTGTCGATGCGGCTGACCAAATGTTCGCTGCGCGGGGCCAGCGGTTCGGCTTTGAGCGCGCTCACAAACATGGCTAACGCATGCATTGGCTGGCGCAAATCATGGCTAGCAGCGGCGAGAAATCGAGTTTTGTCACGGCCCGCAGCTTCGGCCTCAGCGCGCGCTGCGGCTTCGGTGGCATTGCGTTGGGCTAACGATTTGGCCAAGTCGAGATTCTCATAACGCAAACGGAAGGACGCGCGTAGGGTTCGGTAGTTTTGCCGGGACATCGCAACCACGCCAACCACATACGTCGCGTACATCACGTTAAACAGCTGCACGTCCGTCGAGGCCGACATCGCGGAAACCAAGACCAGCGGTGACAGCACCGAGCCCACGCTAATTACCAGCACGCGGGGCAGGGCGACCAACGCTTGGGTACCGGCTGCGATGTGGCCAGCAACCGCTAAGCTCGAAATCGCGAGATACAACATCGACGGTTCATGGCGCGGCAGCAAAACAATTGAACCATATGTGGCACCCGCGACACCCATCGCGGTGAAAAGCAGCCATTGCCAGCGGCTAAGTTCGTCGTTGCTGCGACGCCGTTGCTTGAAGCGCCAATATAAGCCGAGGCGCACGCCAGCGTTGAGCCACACGGCCCCGAGCCAACCTAGTGCGCTTGCGGTGGACACTTCGTGATGCGCAATCCACGCAACTACCAGCGACGTAAACATGGCACCCAGCGCAATATTGGGTAGTTGTGCGTAGGTTAGCCGGACGCATTCGGCATCGTCGTCGGAAAGCGCGGGACGCTGGCGGGGCATGCGGGCGCTGGGCAACGACGCGGACATGAAGGTGCTTAACAATCGCACATTTTGCCTGTGGCTGCGGTCGCTGCGGCGCAATGCCGGGGTTCGCGAAGCGCACGTCCTTACGGGCGGCTGAGATCAAAGGGTGGTTGACCAAAGCGGCGACGAATCCTCACGGTGGCGCGCTGCACCACGGGAATAGCGATGATGCGGCGCTCTAACCGACGTTTGCCTGGGACTTGCATGAGCATTACGCCAAGCAAAATCGTCAGCAGGCCTTGGCCAGGCACACCGGGCAATGACAGCACTACGCCGATGAGCACCAGGCTCGCACCAGCGAGGTTGC
>JAYWHS010001033.1:0-2264 GCA_043777635.1 Kofleriaceae bacterium
GCTGGTCATTGCCATTGCCGCGCAATTTGCCAGCGATGATCGCGGTGATGCCGATAACCGAGCCAAGGACTGAACCGCCGAATAACGCAACGAGCACGCCTTGCCAGCCCCACAGCGCACCGAACACCGCTAGCAGTTTGGCATCGCCCAGGCCCATGCCTTCTTGTTTGCGCAATGCGTAGTACAGGGTGCGAATCGCAACGATGAGGCCGTAGCCAAATGCGGCACCGACCAGGCCGTGCCACCAAATGTGACCGAGGGCCAACGACAGTCCGTAGAAAATTACGACGGAAGGGTAGGTTACCAAATCGAGAATCAACATGTGATCGAGGTCGATGAACGTGACCACCACGATGAAAAATGCGAAGCCGGCGTAGACCGCAAATCCAATGAGGCGTTCGTTAAATGTCGCGAACCCGGGATGATTCATCGCTGCCCACCAGGTCAGACCGAACAAGATGCCGGTCAGCGCTTCGACGATCAGGTAGCGCGGTGAAAATTTGGTTTTGCAGTTGCGACACTTGCCGCGTAGCCAGAGGTAGCTGAGCAGCGGCACGTTGTCGTACCACTTGACGTTGGCCTTGCAGACAAAACAGTGCGATGGCGGCGCGACCACGGACCGACCCTTGGGGAATTCGTCGGTGGGTGGCCAACGATAGATGCAGACGTTGGCAAAGCTGCCCCACAGTAATCCGAAGAGTACGACGCAGGCGTAAGTGCCCCAGTGGTGAGCGACGAGGGCGAGGGCATCGAGACTGGACACAGGGTGAGGAGTGTATGCGAATCCTGCGCGCTGCGGGGTGCGGTGGAGGTCGGCTTTTGGGGGAAATGTGCGTGGCGTGGCGAGGTGTTGAGGTGCGGTGCACGCTGCGTGGCGCGAGGGGTTGGTTGGTTGGTTGGTTGGTTGTGCGAGGCTGTGTGAACGATCAGACTCACGGAGGCTTTAGAGCGAGCGAGGTGGAGCTCGCACGACTGCGGTGCTACTGGCAGCGCGGCCGCGTGGGGCGGTGCTTGCGCGACGTATGCTGCGCCGCCGTCGCGTCGCGGATGGATCGCTGGTGTGCGTGGGCGATCGAGGTGGCGGGTGATTTGTTTGCGTTGTTTGTTTGCTCGATGGGTGAGGTGTCTTGATTTGGTGATAGTTGAGTTTGAGTATGAAATTTTGCTGGGGGTGCAGCAAATGAAGTCGCGAGGCGCTGAACGTTATAGGGATAGGGGGCGTATCGGAGTCGCGGAAGGTTTACATATGAGGGCTGGTGTCTTGATTTGGCGATAGTTGAGTTTGAGTATGAAAATTTGCTGGGGGTGCAGCGAATGAAGTCGCGAGGTACTGAACGTTATAGGGGTAGGGGGCGTGGCGGAGTCGCGGAAAGTTTACATGTGAGGGCTGGTGTCTTGGTTTGGCGATAGTTGGTTTTGATCATGGAATGTCGCTGGGGTGCAGCGAATGAAGTCGCGAGGCACTGAACGTTATAGGGGTAGGGGGCGTGTCGGAGTCGCGGAAGGTTTACATGTGAAGGCTGGTATTTTGATTTGGCGATAGTTTGATTTTTGTCTGAAAAACAGTTTGTTCTGGTCGATTTTTATTGCATTCGTCGTCGATAATTTATATTTGATTGTATCAAGTGAGGGGGTGGTGAAGATGGGGCGAAGGCAGGTTCAATTAGGGTTGGCGCTGCCGGCTCCGGTGGTTGTTGTGAAACATGGTTGGGGTGGTACGCGTAAAGGTGCGGGGCGCAGAAAGTTGTCGAATTGCCAGTCGCATCGGAAGCGCGAACGGTTTGCCAAGAGGATGCCCGTGCATGTCACGATGAAGATGGCCAAAGATGTGAAGGGGCTGCGCGGCCGGCGGATGTACAAAGTAGTGGAGGCGGCGTTGTGGTCAGCGGCAAGAAATGAAGATGGCTTGTTGTGTGATTTTTCGGTGCAGAATGATCATCTGCATTTAGTGATGGATGCGGCCAATGACAAGGCAATGCGTAGCGCGGTGAGTGGGTTGGCGATCCGGGTGGCCAAAGCAATCAATCGGTTGTGTGGGCGCAAGGGTCGAGTTTTCGATGACAGATATCATGCGCGGGTGTTGCGCACGCCAACGGAAGTGCGGCGGGTGCGGCACTATGTAAGGGACAATTTTCGCAAGCACTTGCGGGAACGATTGCAGACGGAGCGCACGCAATACAACGCCGCGTGGATCAGCGTCGGCGTTGATGACCGTGAAATGTTGCGAGCGATTTTGCAGAGCAGTGTGTGGATCGATCCGTGTT
>JAYWHS010001034.1:0-2263 GCA_043777635.1 Kofleriaceae bacterium
ACTCCGACCAAGCTATCGCGATCCGCTACCATGATGGTTCCTTCTTGCCTCGTGTTTGCGACTCACACAGCGCTTGTACAAACACGCCCCACCAGCCGATGCAAGACTAACGCTTATCCACTTGAAGGCGCAACGGAATGCGCGCGGCCATCGCGTAACTTTGCACGTATCATAAAATCGCTGTTGTATCGAGGCCACGGCGGAAAGCACTGCTGGGTGTTCATGCCTGGGTGCATCGACCTAAGGCACGCGAAGTTGCTAACAAATATTCAACTGTGCAAACAGGCCCATGGCTGCGCTCGCCAATCCAAATTCTTGCCACCGTCAATCAAGCCAACGCAGCACTTCTGCCACGGTCACGACAAACCGGCATGCAGACGCACTCCATCAATGGCCGGGTCTACACCGATCGTGCCGATGAATGGCAGGGCATGCGGTACTCGCTCGACAACAATACCAACCCGTCGCCCGCGTCCTAATTCCACTCAGAGTTCCTGATTAATCGGCGGTACCAAGTCAAAAATGAGGCTAAAATCGAACCTCAGGGAAGATCTCACACAGTTTTTCCCGGCCTCACCCGAAGATGCCGGAAAACAAAACGGTCCCGTGCTTGATCGCGCACGTGGCTGAGCCCCGCACTACACCTTAGGAATGGCGCGCAGCCGATACCCAAAGCGATGTCGTGATTCGATCAGATCACCGATTTCGGCTTTGACTAGCGATCGGCGGACCCGACGCACCAATTGCTTGACGTGATTGTCGCCCGGATCATGGGTGTCCCACGACAGTGCTGCGATCAACTCCGACGAACGTACAAAGCCGCGCACCAAATTCGACTGATGGCCTTCGTCGTTCATGCGATTCACCAGCAGGGCAAACAATTCATATTGCGTGGTAGTCAGCTGCACTTGTTTGCCAGCGACCGTTACCAACCCGCCACCGCCGCCAGTTGGCTCAACCATACTAATGGTTAAGGTGGGCATGCCAACATTGGTGGTTTCGACTTTATCGAATTCAGTTTCACCGCTGTCGTCATAAACCGGCACAGGCTCAAGCGTTGGCGCACCGACAGCCAAAGGATGCGCGGCCACAATATCCGCCAGTTTCATGCCAGCTTGCGGCTTGATGGTCGCAGCGAATTTGGGATCGAGTTGAACGGTGGGCAGGCCGTGTCCGTCGGCAAGAAAATAGAACCCAACCTGACCAACTCCGACCCGGTCACCATTTTGCAATGTCACCGCGTCGATGATCATCGTGTCGTTGATCGTGGTGCCGTTCGACGAACCTAGGTCGCGCAACGTCCAGGTTTTGCTGTGTACCTCGTATTGAATATGAGCGTGGTGGCGCGAGATGGAAGCATCCAGCACCAGCAAGCCTGAGCCATCAAGTTGCCGGCCAACCAAGGTACGTGCTTCGATGCCATGGACCCGGCCCCAACAATCAATCAGGGCCGCAAGCACACCGGGTGCACCGCTGTTACGCGACACGACTTGCTCGGGTGCCAGCTGCATCGTCGACTGTAGCTCTTCGCGACAGTCTTCACAGAGCAGCCCAACCTCGGTTGGACGCATTCGACACACGGCGCATTGCATGCGGCTGATGTTACCCCGGAGCTACCCCAGGTAGGTGGGCAACGTGCATTTTTACGTGACCAACTTTTAGCGGAAGGATGGTATGGGCACGCGGTCGACGACTTCGATACCAAAGCCGCCGATGCCAGCAATCCGACGTTCGTGATTGCTCATCAAACGAATGCGCCGACATCCTAGATCGTAAAGTACTTGTGCGCCGAGGCCGAAATCACGCAGCGCATCAGACGAATTCGCAGGTGAATTACCCACGGTATCAGCGGCCGACGGTGGTGCCGACAACCGGGCGAAGGCAGGGGCCAAGCGGGACCGCGATTTGTTGGCAACGTAAAGCAACACGCCCAACCCGGCTTCGTCGATAGCACGCATCGCACCGTCTAGTTCGGGTCGCAAGCCAAACGGGTCGCTCACCGGATCCATCGCCTGAACCCGGACCAAGACATCTTTGCCTTGGGCCGAAGCGGTTGCTACATCGCCGCGCACCAGCGCGAGATATTCGGCATCTTCGACGGCGGAATCGTAATAGTGCGCGATAAAATTCTCGCCCGGCGGCAACCAACTCGGCCGAACCGCATGGGTCCCACGCGCGGTAACAATGCGCTCCGACATCAAGCGGTACGCGATCATGTCGGCGACGCTAAGCAACAGCAGGCCGTGTTTCGCAGCAAAAATTT
>JAYWHS010001035.1:0-2263 GCA_043777635.1 Kofleriaceae bacterium
GGCAAATGGCAAGGCGCTGGGGTTTGGAACATGGAGCAACTCGACCCCGACGCGTTCCTTGCCGATGTTGGGCCGCGCGGGCTGCCATGGCACGTCGAAGAACGCTAGGCGTTACATGGTTGCGGAGCCCATCTGCTGCGTTGTCGTTTGCGCTTCCGGTCCTCACGCACAGGCAGTGCGCTGCGGTCCGGTTCGCACTCCGCCTTCCATCTGGGCTTCCTCACTCATGTAACACCAGCCATATAAGGTGGAGGGTGTAGTAGCTGATTGGTGCGGAAGTCACGGTCGCCTACATTGGTGTGCATTACCTTCAGTTATCCACATCGACAAAAGCCGCAAGTTACGCCAACATGCGCGTATGAAATTAGCGAGCTTGTTTTTGCTGGCGATGGTGATTGGCGGCTGCGGCAATCGCGTCGGCACCCAGCCTGATGCTGAGCCTGCAGTGCCAACTGCGCTGCGCGTAGAGCCCGTCACGGCCACGCTAGTCGTGGTGAACGGCCTGTCGGTCAAACAGCGTTACGAAGTGATCGCAACACTCGCTGACGGCACCGAGGAGAATGTGACAGCTGAAGCAACGTTAACCGTGCCTAGCGGTTATGGTGAGTTTCAAGCTGCCGTGCTGCGTGCCGACGGTATTGTCTTGGGCAAGACCCAGGTCGACGCTAGTGTGCGTGGCGTTGTTGGCTCGGCCGAGTTGATCATCAAGGCCGATGACACCCGTATCGACCCAGCGCTACCGCCAAACATCGTTGGACTTTTTGATGGCGCAATCCTCGATGCCAATCGCGCGGTGACGATTGTCTATCCGCCGAACAACGTTGCCGTGCCACGCAATCTTGGTGACCTCGATATTCACTGGCAAGCCAGCACCGATAATGTTTTTGAAGTCAGTCTAAAAAATCAGTTCGCGAATCTGCGCGTGTTTGTGCCGGCTTCGACCCCAGCGCATGCCATGCGTTTTTTGCCAACCGAGTGGACCCGTGCGGTGAAAACCGACCCAACGCTGGCAATCGCAGTACGCGGCCTCGATCTCGCAGCGCCGGCAACGGTTTCGCAAAGCCAACCGATTGGCCTGACGGCATCGGCGGAAGACATGCAAGGCGGCATTTATTATTGGTCCACCACCGACGGTGCCGGCCAGCCGGGTGGGTTTTGGCGCCACGACATGATCAAAGCCGGTGATCCTGCAGAGCCGTATTTGTCGGCGACCGAAGCTGGGCAGTGCGTCGGCTGTCATGCGTTGTCGCGCGATGGCAAAAAGATGGTAGTGCGCTACATCGACGGTTCTTCGGGACTGTACGACGTAGCCACCAAAACTAAAATTGCACCGCTACCATCGGCAGGTAGCCATGACTTGTGGACCTATCATCCAAGTGGCGATGTTGTGGTTTCGCAATTTGGTAGCAATTTGCAAATCCTCGACGGACGCACGGCTGCGCCAATCGCAACGGTGCCAATCACGGGTAATGTTGTGCAACCAGATTTCTCGCCGATGGGTGACCAGATGGTCTACGTCGAAGGCGAAACCTCAGGCTCGAATCATGTGGTCTTCAACGTCGGTAAAATCGTTTCGCGTAGTTACGACGCCGTCAATCACACCTTCGGTGCTCCTCGCACGATCATCGAAACCGGCGACAAGATTTACTACCCGGTGGTTTCGCCGGATGGTCAATGGGTGGCCTACAACCGCGCTGCAACGGGCAACTCGGTGAGCAATCTCAACGGTGAGGTCTGGGTTGTAAAGATCGATGGCACCAAGGCCATCAAGTTGCAAGCGGCCAGTCTGGGACTCGGGCAAACTAATTCCTGGGTTCGCTGGGCGCCGTTTGAGCAGACCATCAACGGCGAGAAAGTATACTGGCTGAGTTTTTCCTCGACGCGCACCTACGGCGTGTATGCCGGCCCAACGCAACCACAGATTTGGATGACCAGTTTTTCGCCATCACGGGCTGACGCCGGCACTGATCCGTCGAGCCCAGCGTTTCGCTTGCCGTTTCAAAATCTGACCTTCGGCAATCACATTGGCCAGTGGACCACCGCCATCGTCGTGGTTGAATAGTCGAGTCAGATACGCGGCTGCTGCGGCGGCGGCGTCGCTGACGAGTAGTAATAGCCGCTTTGCGCGGCACCCAAAACTACGAAGCCCGCGACGATGAGCACCCCATACGCGACCTGGCGATTGGTGGCTTGTCGGGCACAACCGGTTGCGCTAGCCGTTGACAAACCCAGGGCCACCGCGAGCGCTACTCGAATCGAGCTA
>JAYWHS010001036.1:0-7566 GCA_043777635.1 Kofleriaceae bacterium
TTGGCGCTGATCATTTTCAAAACCCCGCTGTTGCTTGCAAAGCTGAGCCAGCGCGTGCAGCGCAAGGTGCAGCAACGACCGCCGGTGCCAGCGTCGGAAGCCGACATCACGCGCCGACAATTACTAACCCGTGCAACCAGCGGAGTCGCCGTGCTTGCCGGCACCTCGGCGGTCGGCAGCGGCATGGCCAGCGCGTTAGGGCAACACACCATCGAAAAACTCGACGTAACCTTACCTGGCCTGCCGCGTGCGCTCGACGGTTTTCGCATTGTACAACTCTCCGATCTCCATGTCGGCCTTACCATTGACCGCGCGTTTGTGCAGCGCGTGGTGAATCGCGCGAATGCGCTGGCACCTGATTTGATTGTACTAACCGGGGATTTCGTCGACGGTAGCGTGGCCGAAATCGCAGACGACGTCGCGCCGCTGGCCCAACTGCACGCACGCCACGGCGTCTATGCGATCACTGGCAATCATGAATATTACTCTGGAGCCGATGCGTGGGTCGCACATTTCGAATCATTGGGGATTCACTATTTGCGCAATCGACGGGTGTCCATCGGCAGTGCGCAACATAGCTTTGATCTAGCCGGCATCGAAGACCGCAGCGCACGGCACTATGCTGGGCCGCGCGACAATTTAACCGCAGCATTGGCCAACCGCGACCCCAGCCGAGCACTGGTGTTGTTAGCCCATCAGCCTCGGCAAGCCCGTGAAGCAGCGACCTTGGGCGTGCCGTTAGTCCTAAGTGGCCACACCCACGGTGGCCAAATCTGGCCGTGGCATTACCTGGTTAAGATCCAGCAAGGCGGACTGCTTGCCGGTCGTTATCAACTCGACGCGACCACACTGTATGTAAATCGCGGCTGCGGTTATGTTGGGCCACCGGTGCGCATCGGCGCGCCGTTAGAGATCGCGGAAATTACGTTACGAAGTGGCGCGTGACGATGTCGCAAACCTCGGCGGCGGTACGCTGAGCCCGCTGGTGTTAGCGAATCATCGCTCGGTGCGCATCGCGCAGTGCGGCAAGCTCTAGCCGACCACGCTCGGTCGCCGCTGCAATCGATTCACCCGCGCCGACCACGACGCGAACTTCATAGTAACTTTTTAGTTTTGGCTCGGTACCCGACGGCCGCATGATCACGCGATGACCACCGGTGAGTCGATAGATCAAGACGTTGCTAGGTGGCAACCCGTCGGCACCAGCGGCCAAGTCGATCGCCGCAGTCACCGTATGCGTGCCAATGGTTGTGACCGGCGTGCCACGCAGCCGCGCCATCATCTCTGCAATCGCCGCGAGACCTTCACTGCCCGGCATGGTCAACGAAACCTGCTCGGTAACAAAAACGCCAACGCGGCGATAGATATCTTCGAGGTGGTCGAGCACGGTGCGGCCTTGCGCTCGGTTCCACGCCACCAGCTCGGCGAAGATTACACACGCTGACACACCATCTTTGTCACGCACCAACGGCCCAACGCTGTAGCCCAAGGCTTCTTCGTAGCCCATCACAAACCGGCCACCGGTGGCAGCTTCATAATCGAGCGCAGCATTGGCGATCCATTTGAAACCAGTTAACGTTTCGCGATACTCGACCTCCGCCGCCTGGGCTAAAAAGCCCAAGAGTTGCGATGACACCACCGTGGTTGCCACCATGCGATCTGCCCCGCTGCCGATGGTGAGTAGGTAATCGGCCAACAACGCTCCCACTTGGTCACCCGACAACAATTGAAATGGTTTGCCAACCCCCGGCACCGCAACACACAAGCGATCTGCGTCGGGATCATTGGCCAGCACTAGATCGGCGCGCACATTGGCGGCCAGCGCCAACACCAGGTCCATCGCGCCTTTCTCTTCGGGGTTTGGAAATGCCACCGTGGGAAATTCACCGTCGGGTTCGCGTTGCAAAGGCTCGCTGTGAACCTGGCGAAAGCCAGCACGGGCCAACGCCGCCTCCACCGACAGCGCGCCAACGCCATGCAATGCCGTGTACGCGATCACCAGCTCACGATGTGGGCCCGCCCCGCTGCGCAACGCATCAACCGCTGCAAGATACTCGTCGTGTACGTGTTCATCAAGCATGCTTACTTGGCCCGCGTGCAACAACGCATCCAGCTCCGGCATCGTAAGGGTGTCGGTGCGGCCGATTTGATCGATCGCAGCAGCGATACCAGCGTCATGCGGCGCAATGATTTGTGCTGCATTGCCCCAGTACACTTTGTACCCGTTGTATTCGGGCGGATTGTGACTAGCCGTGACCATGACGCCCGCTGCTGCGCCGAACCGCGACACCGTCCACGCCGTGGTTGGGGTCGGCCACGGCCGATGCGCTATGTATACTTTGAAGCCTGCGCCCGCCAAAACCCGTGCGGTGTCTTGCACAAAAATCAACGAATTGCGTCGACCATCGTAGCCCAGCACGATACCGCGCGCCAAAGCGTTGGGCACTTGAGCCTGCACATACGCTGCGAGCCCCGCGCTGACTTTTCGCACCAAGACCCTATTCATGCGTTGCGGTCCTGCGCCTAACACACCACGTAGCCCAGCTGTGCCGAATTCAAGTTGACCGGTGAAACGCTCCGTCAAATCGCGTTGCGCTGCGCTGTCCCCGGCCTCAATCCGCTGCAATAACGCGGCTAGCTCGGCTTGGGTGACAGCGTCGGGATCTTGATCATGCCAGGCTTGGGCTGCGGCAACTACGGAGTTGGTCATCGCGCGCAGTGTAACGCTGGCTCACAGCAAAGCAAAGAAGCGATCGAGCTGAGCTTTCTGTTTAGCTGGCATGTATTCAAAATTTCGACCGCGATCGATAATTTCCCAGAATTCTTTGGAGGTGACCCCGTTGAGCTGGTCGCACAGTTGCCGAAGCCGATCGCGTTCTTCGCCGGCCATATCATTGGCGATCCGTTGCGCGCGTGCTTCGGCACCAACCTCAAGATAGTGACACGCCAATTTAATTTGCGCTTTGCGCACGCCCTGCAATGCCGAATCCTGGCGTTTACCACGTAGCGGTTGATCTAACTCTAAGAACATCGTCAACATTTTGTCGTCGATACCGGCCCCCGGTTCGCCGTCTGGCACATACGCAAACTCACACAACGATGACACGTCGTACGCAACGGTTTCGGTGACAAATCCCAGCTGCATGTCGAAGCCCGTGCGACCGTAGTAGATCATGTGGCGCACGCCTTCGAGCGCCAAATCCGCTCGGCCAGCGCGCACCATGGTCTCAACCAGCAAACGATATTGGTTGAGCACGTTGTATGCGGTCCGCACGCCGCGGGCATTGAGCGCCGACCGCAAGTACGAATTCATAAAACGAAAACACAGCTCGACTACGGCAATATCATTTTTGACCAACGCGGCTTCTGCGATGTAGCGCGTGTCGATCGCAATGAGATAATTGATGTCAGGCATGGCCGACTGAGCCTCGGCGTAAATCCCCAAAAACTGCCGCAGCGCTTTCCATTCAAGCCAGGTTCGGTCGCCTTCGAGTTCGCGCAGCGACTCGGGGTCCATTGCCACAAAATCGGGATTGTCGCGAATGTGTTCGCCGATCGCGAACCACCGGGCGTCAGCACTGTCTTTGATAGCCAAGTATTTGAGCACAAAATCTTTAATGGCATCGACCGAACGCGAGGCGATGATTTTGTCTTTGCCCGAGATCGAGTTCGACGTGATGTCGGTAAGCTCTTCCATCGCCGTTAGCGCCGGGCTTTGGGCGCGAGCGATTTCGATCGGGTCGTGGGATACCGCGCCAGCCGCCAGTTCATGCGCCGCATTGGCAGCGATTCGCTCTACCAGACTGCTCGGCTCCAGGAACCGAAACACGTACGCGAAGTACGGCAACATCATCAACAAGCCGACGACGGTAGCGACGATCATCGCCACCACGGCGACCCTCGGTACAAAGTTGCTATGCACGGACAGGCTCACGAACACACCGCAAACACACGCCACCACAAAGTATGCCATCACGGCAACGTTGATCCGATCACGCAAGAACATCTGCGCGACCCCGGTATAACGTTCCGACGATAACTGCACCAACAGCGAGACCACCGTGATCACAATCCCGAGGACCGCCGCCGACATTGCCGCGAGCCCCGAGAGCGCATCCGTAATAAACGGCGGATCAAAACGCACGTAATGCGCAATCGGATTACCAGCCACCGGGCTCGGCCCACCCCCGGTCGCAAAGTGATCAATGAGGTAAAACGCAATGAACCCGGCGAATGCAATGGCCGCCAAAATAGCCATCGGCACCAGCCACAGCCGTCGCCCCACCACGCGCGCCCTAGGTCGCTGCATCTGCCGCTTCACTGCCCTCAACTACCATGACTCGTCAGCGAAAGGAACCGGCTGCCGTCGCACCGGCGCAGGATCACGGCACGGTAAAAGGTAACGCGCCTGGCGTCGGTGCGGTGAACGTGGTGCTCCAGGTTTGGGCCAAGGTTTCGCTAGTTTCATCATCGCCGGTGATGCCGTTGCCAGTTGCATTGGCGGTTTGATATCCGGCTTCAAGCTTGAGGCGTTTGATCGACAACAAGTTACCCGGCGTAGAGGTCATGTTGACCATGCTCATCGTATCGGAGGCATACGTTGATGTCGTCATGCCGCTATCGGGACCGTCGACCGCAACATTGGTTTTATTTGGCAACAGGTTACCAGCCGAAGGCACGCCGACATTAACGGCGTCACAATCTTTAACCAGATCGCTTGCGCCGTCCCACCAAATCAACGCCACCATTTCGCCACCATTGGTCATGCTGGCCGTACCATTTTGCGCCACGATCCTCATGGTGCCGCCTGCGATCGAATAGGTCGGCGCAACACCGTAGGTGATTTGAAAGTTGGTTGCGGTATCAAACGCGACGGTCGCTACCGCGCCAGGTGCCAACATGGCGTTGGCGGGAAATCGAATCAACATGTCAGCTGGATCAACGGTCATCGGACCGGCCGGCAGCGTCGCGTATTTTTGCGAATCCGTCAGGTAGTAGTTGTCGAGTGAAATCGCTACCGAATTGGGATTGGCGATTTCAATAAATTCACCAGCCGTTGGCGTCAACACGACTTCGGTAAGGAGTAGTTTTTTGGGCGCTGGCGGTGACGGTGGCGCATCCACTGCGACCGCTGCATCGGGCAGACGCTGCGGCGCGTCCAGGCTGCTGGCTCGGGCGTCAATGGTTCTAGCGGCATCAAGGTTGTCTGCGCCGGGAGTTTCGGCGGTTGCACAACCGCTCGCCCAAATCGCAGCTACTACAGCGCAAGTTTTGGTTACCACAGCCACGAGGTATCGCAGCACACGCAAACTTTCAAACCAAAACCGACGCGCAGCGCAAAGAGTTGCGCTAATGTCACGGAGGCGTCGGGCCCCGCTTCAAGCGTCCGCTCGTTCGCTCCATTTCCGGGCCCTGTGCCGAAATGCCCCATATTGATGACAGGAGTTTGCAGTGACTATTTCCCTCGAAGACCGCGGCCGAGCCCTTGAAGACGAATTCTTTAACAAAGAAAACGCCAAGAAAATCGAAGCTCTTAAAGAAAAACTCGATGACAAACGCAGTCGCGAAGATCTGCGCAAAGCCTCCGGCATGACGGATGATGCCGTGCTCGATAAGCTCGTCGAGCTGGGTCTATCGGCGCAAACCATCACGGCGCTGTCGTTGGTGCCATTAGTGACTGTCGCCTGGGCCGATGGCTCGGTGCAAGACAACGAACGCGCTTCGATCTTGCAAGCGGCACAAGGCAAGAACCTTGAAGCAGGTTCCGCTGGCCACAAATTGCTTGAATCGTGGCTGATCACGCAGCCTGAACCCAAGCTGCTCGAAGCATGGGAAGCCTATATGAAGGCCCTGGCCAGTCAGCTCAACGACGAGCAAAACCGTATGCTGCGCAACCAAATCGTAGGTTTCGCCAAAGTGATCGCCGAGTCGTCGGGCGGGATTTTGGGTTTTGGTAAAGTTTCCAAAGGCGAAGAAGCTGCCATTGTTCGCCTTGAAGGCGCGTTCAAGCGCTGACCTGCGCGACCCAACTCCCGCCCCATGGTGCGGTGCACGGATGCCCGGTGATGACGGTCGGTGACTAGTACCGCAGATCCGAAGTCCGTTCAGGGTTCCTTGGACCTGCGGTACGAAATAACAATGATGCGAGAACCGAAAATTAAGGCGATCACGCATAGGTTTTTTACCGGCCTTACCCAAAGGGGCCGGGAAAAGCCGTGATCGAACTCTGGATTTGACGTGCTGGCGCAGATAACGCGACTGCGAGGAAAGAAAGCTCATGATGCTCACAACGCTAGGACGCACGGGCGTCAAAGTTTCGCGGCTCGCGCTCGGTGCCATGCCGTTTGGCGGCGAAGCCGACGAAGCCACCTCAACCGCATTGTGGCGGGCTGCGCGTGACGCCGGGGTAAATTTTCTCGACACCGCAGACGTTTACAGCAACGGTAGATCGGAAGAGATCTGCGGTCGCCTGATCGCCGGCTGTCGCGACGAGATCGTGCTCGCGACCAAGGGCTACTTTCCCATGGGCAAAGATGCCAACGCCCGCGGTGCCTCTCGGTATCACCTGGTGCGCGCGGTTGAAGCCAGTTTACGGCGGCTCAACACCGACCGAATCGATCTGTATTACGTGCATCGCTTCGACGATGTTACCGCGCTGGACGAAACGCTGCGTGGCATCGAAGATTTGGTTCGGCAAGGTAAGATTTTATATCCGGCGTGTTCGAACTACGCAGCCTGGCAAGTGGCCCATGCGCACGGGTTACAACGCGCTGCCAATTGGGCACCGTTGGTGGCCATTCAGCCGATGTACAACTTGGTCAAACGCCAAGCCGAAGTTGAGATTTTGCCAATGGCCGAAGCCTTGGGAATTGGCGTCATTACGTACAGCCCAACCGGCGGTGGCCTGCTCACTGGCAAATATGGCCGAGCGGAACGTCCGAATACCGGACGCTTAGTCGAAAACAAAATGTATCAGACCCGCTATGCCGACGCGTCCCTGTTCGATGTCGCGGATGGCTTTCGTGCACTATCGGCCGAACGAGGCATTGCGCCGGCAACACTGGCAACCGCATGGGTACTGCAACATCGTGCCGTCACGTCAGTCTTACTTGGCGCGCGGACCGTAGCCCAGTTACAAGAAACCTTAGCTGCGGCAACGCTGACGATCGACGCTGAAACCTATGCTGCGATCAGCGCGTTGTCGCCAACTCCGCCGCCAGCAACGGATCGCAACGAAGAAGCTTCGTCTCACAATTACGGCGCACGATGATCACCCGGTGACGTTCCCGGCCAACCTTTCGCGCAAACCGTACAGACTCGGGCTGCGGTTCTCCGCGCTTCGGGACGTTACCTACAGCACTGCCTAGGTATTGAGTACCCAGGTACCTGTACGCTGCAACAACAGTAGCCCAGCCAACCCGAGTGCGACGAAACCCAACATGGCCTGGGCTGGTGTCAGCTTTTCGGTTAATTCGTTGACCTTTTGCTCGGCTGGCGAGTTGGCCGGCACCCAGCGCGACAGCATTGAAACTGCAAAAAAACCGCCCATCACGACGGCGGTGGCGA
>JAYWHS010001037.1:0-7566 GCA_043777635.1 Kofleriaceae bacterium
ACACCGTCGAAGCCGAGCTTGCGAATTCGATGATTGTCAAAGTCGGCGACGTACAGCGAATTCTGGGTCGGAACAACGACCACATTTACCGGGTTATGAAACCGTGCGGTCGTGCGCGGGCCGTCAGCATCTCCATGTTGATCGCAGCCAGCCAAGGTTGCCACCGTGCTGGTGAGCGCGCCAAGAACACAGTCGTAGGGTGCATCAACTGGCCGGATCGCGGCATCGGGTTCGACAACGCGGGCATCAGGCACCAACGCATTAACGTCGCAGGCCGAACATCCCGCGCCGAGCAGGGTGCCGAGCAATGCGGCAAGCGACGCGATAAGCGGTATCTTGGCCAGCATCTCAACGACCGTCCCTTGCTCGCAGTAGCAGTGGTTTGCGCGACGCCGGTAACGTTTTCGATTTTTCGAGTGGCTCCAGTAAGTCACGGGCAGCAGCAAAGTGTTCAACTGCCGACGTTGTGTCGGGCGGCGTTGCAATGAGGTCTAGGTCGGCCAGTGCGACATGGATTTCGGCGACGTACGTTGGCCAAAATGCATTTTGCTGGGCTGAGTCGAGCGCGGCACTTGCGACAATAAATGCTTCACGCAGCTGCGTGCGTTCGTTGGTTGGATCTTGTTCGAGATGAGCGATACGCGCCATGACCAAGAGCCCGGACACGCAGGTTTCTTTCCATTCATTGTTGTGTGGATCCCGCGCCACCAACGCACGCGAACGGGCTAAGCTTTGAGCGACAAGATCTTTGGCGCGCACTTTATCGGTCCGTTGTATCGCCCTGGCTAAGGCTAATTGCGACGACGCCAATTCGTTATTCAAGCCAGAATGGGTCGGCGCGTTGTCGGCCAGCGGTTGCCGCAGTGCGATGGTCTTGTTGTACATCTCAAGCGCTTTGTCGCGCTCGCCACGTTGGCTAAACGCGTTGGCCAATTTGGCGTAGCTCCAGGCTAAGGAGCGTCGCCATGCAACATTTTTTGAGTCGCGTGCAACCAAGGCTTCGCGTACGTCACGAGCGGCTTGATAACTCGCCAAGGCTTGATCGGCGAGACCTTGATAGCTCAATGTATCGCCGAGGCGCATGCGGAATTTGGAAACGTCGTTTTGCCAATTGCTGCTCGCCGGATCGCGGCGCAATAAGTCGGCATGATTGGCGATGGCCGCTTCAAAGTTCTTTTGTGCGCTTGCGTAGTCGCCGGCGTCGTTGAGTGCAAAGCCGAGATCAGAAAGTAAGTTGCCTCGCTGGCGACGCCACATCGTGTTGGTGGAATCGACCGCAAGTAAGTTGTCGATCACGGGCACGGCGTCGCGGTAGCTGGTGATCGCGGCCTTGAGCTCGCCCATCTCGCGTTGCATATCACCGACTTGGTTGGCAATTTCGACTTGACCTAGCAACCACTCAACGTTGTCCGGTGCGGTTTCCAATAAACTTTCGCGCAATCGCTGGCAGGAACGAAATTCAGCTAGCGCCTTGGTGGAAGCGCCACGCGAATATTCGATGGTGCCATTTTTCTGATGGCTCTTGGAAAGGGCGAATGTCGCTTCGCGGTCACCATTCTCGGTGGCCATCGCCACTACCGCTTCCCGTAGCCGTTGGGCTGCGAGGAAATAGTCGGCGGCGATATCGATCTTGGTCAGATTTCGGGTCAGATCGCCAAGTCGGTCGTTGGCGTCGGCCAGCAACAGCATGGTTTCGCGACTTCGCGGCGCTTCGCGATCGAGCTGTTCTAACGTTGCCACTACCGCCAGGAATCCGGGCTCGGCTTTTTGCGTGTCGCCACGCTGGTACACGATTGCCGCAATTTCCAAATCGGCGCGAGCTAAAAATCGTCGACGGGAAATGCTTTGCGGGCCAGTGTCGTTGCCGCCAAGGCTGGTTTCAACCCGCACTTTTGCTTGGCGCCACGTAGTAAGTGCTTCGTCGAATTTGCCCAGTTGTACTTCGACCGATGCGGTTAGGCCCATGGCCTGCGCCATGCGGTCAACATCGTCGGCGCTCAGGCCACCCGGGATGACGGCAATTTTTTGATAGTAATCTTTGACCTGGCCACCGAGCCCTGACACCAGATCAAGTCGGCCTATCGGGACCAAGCGTTTTTTGAGATCGCTAATCATGAAATCGACCAGTGTCTCAGCCGCTTGCTTACGCGCCATCGCTAAGGCGCGTTGGTCTTCGGCGGAGTTACGCGCCGCCACGACGCGCCGGATTGCAACCACACTGCCAATAGACAAGGCGATCAATGCAACCACCGAAATCGCCAGCACAGCTCGATGTTTACGAATGAAACGGGTCGCACGTTGCGCTGCGGTGTAACGGTGGGCGTCGACCAATTGGCCGGTTAAGAAACGGCGCAGCTCTTCGGAAAATTCGCGGGCACTCGGATACCGGTTGGCAACATCGCGGGCCATGGCGCGCTCTACGATTGTGATCAATTCTGGAGGGATGCGTTTTTCTCGGCTGCGCAACGGCACTACATTGCCGATTGCAGCGGCGGCAATTACTTCGTCGCCGGTCCGTGCATCGTAGGGCGGGCGACCGGCGAGCACATGATACAGCATGGCCCCCAACGCAAAAACATCGGCTGGTTGGCCTACCGATTCACCGCGTGCTTGTTCGGGCGCCATATAGGCGGGTGTACCCATCACCGCGCCAGCGATCGTCAGTGAAATCGATCTGCTGTCGTCGAGCGGCGCTTGTTTTGAAGGTGTAACCGGCAGCGATACTGACTCATCAGCATCAAGATCTTTGGCCAACCCCCAATCGATGACAACAGTTTCGCCGTAGTCGCCAATGAGTACGTTGGCGGGCTTGAGGTCGCGGTGCACGATGCGTTGGCTGTGCGCATAGGCGATGGCATCGGCAGCGGCGGCGATACGTGGCAACAACGCCAGGCGTGCTTCAAACGAGGCAGCATCCGCAATGACGCGATCGAGCGGCATGCCGGCGACCCACTTCATTGCAAAAAAAGGTGTGCCATCAGGCCATGTGCCGGCTTCGTAGATCGGCACGATACTCGGATGCTGCAACCGCGCGGTGATGAGTGCTTCGCGATGAAATCGTAAGATTTGATCAGGCGAAGGATGCAGTAATTCTTTGATCGCAACATGGCGATTGAGCCGTTGGTCGCGCGCCGTCAAAATACGGCCCATGCCGCCGCGGGCAACTTCAGTCCCTGTCGAATAACAGTGGAGTTGAATTTCAGGCAGCGCTGGCAAGCTGGTGATGGCCGCCGCACTAGTGCGAGAAATATTTATCGTGGCGTCGGATTCGATACTGGACCGCGACGCGCTGCCTTGAGCCAACGCTGGGTTGTTGGGCGCGACGGTTTGCGCAAACGCGTCCTCGCTAACGCGCGGCGATCCACCCGCCGTGGGCGGGCCTTGGCCGGGCGAGACTGGGCGTTGGTTGGCCATGCTGCTATATGATACCCGTGATGGCTGTTCCGCTCCATGTCGTTTCTGCCGGTAATGGCCCAACCTTGCTGTTCATTCACGGCAGTGCCGCGGATCACGCGACCTGGGCAATTACGCTAGCGTCGGGCTTGCGTGAACAGTTTTCGCTAGTGGCCTACGATCGTCGTGGCTGCGGCAAGAGTCCTGCGGCCTCTAGATTTTGGACCATCGAAGACCATGCCGACGACGCGCTGGCGTTGATTGCGACGTTAGCGGCGCCCCCGATCGTGGTTGGCTCAAGTTTTGGTTCTGTTGTTGCGCTCGATGTCGCTCGTCGTGCGCCAGCGTCGATCGCTGGTATGGTATTGATTGAGCCGCCAATGGCGGCAAGCGACGATGTGCCACCTATCCCGGCGGGATTTCTTGAGCACTTCGATAGCGTGGCGCTAGCCGACGGCGGTCCAGCGGCGGCGGAGTATTTTTTACGCACGGTATTGGGCGATGCCGCGTACGATAAGATGCCTCGGATGTTTCAAGAACGCAGCAAAGCGCAATTCGCAGCGATCCGGGAAGATAGCGAAGCTCTCGGCCGCTACCACCCGCGTTTCGAAGCGCTTCGGCCGTGCACGGTTCCGACGCTGCTACTCGGCGGCGAGCGCTCGGCTGGGTATTTTCGCCCAACCCTCGACAAATTGGCCACTGTCTTACCAGCGGTGGAGTTGGTTACCGTGGCCAATGCCGGGCACATGTTACACGCCGAAGCTTCACGGAAATTTGCCGAACTAGTCGCTGGCTTTGCAAGCGCAGTTTTTCGCGACAGGTGAACTGCACCCCTCACCGATCGACCGCCCGCAACGCCGCCGATGGTCACGAATCGGGCGACGAACACTTGCACTGACCTTGGTTGTGCGCCATATCCGATTCGTGAAAACCGATGCTCCAATGTGGACAATTGCCGACGGTGAAAAGCCAACGGCGGTGGTCGTGGCTGTGCAACTGCCTGGCGTAGATGAAGCCGAATTAAACTCGTCTCTCGAAGAGCTCGAACGCTTGGCGACCACGTTGGGGCTTATCCCAGTGGGGCGGGTGACGCAACGCCGAACCCAGCTGGCACCGGGTATGGTGTTAGGTGAAGGCAAGCTCAAAGAGCTAGCGAAATGGACGGGCGGTACCGGTGAGGTACAAGCCTATCAAAAACCTGGCAGTCGCGGCGGCGACGCGCATGACGGCGCAGGCGATGAGCCCGACGACGATGTTGACGAAGATGGCCCTTCGGTATTTACCAATCCGTACGACGAGGCTGCGCCTGACCTAGAACCTGACGACCCAGCAATCGGTGAGAAAGCGATGGTGGTGCTGGTCGATCACGAGTTGTCCCCGACCCAACAACGCAATCTCGAAAAAGCCACTGGGGTCGATGTGCTCGATCGCGCTTCAGTTATTCTCGAAATCTTTTTTCGCCACGCCAAGACCCGCGAAGCACGGTTACAAGTTGAAATTGCACGGTTGCGTTACTTGTCGCCACGGTTGCGCGAAAGCGCTGGCGGCGAAGATCGCGTGCGCGGCGGGGTTGGCGGCAAAGGCTCCGGCGAAAGCACGTTAGAGCTAGATCGTCGGCGCATTCGCGATCGAATCGCTGAATTGCGTCGTGAACTTGATCAGATCAGCACCGGTGCAGCGACCCGCCGGCAACGCCGCAGCAATTTGCCAACGGTTGCCCTAGTTGGCTACACCAACGCCGGGAAATCGTCGCTGATGCGAGCGCTGACCGGCAGCGAAGTTTATGTCGCCAACAAGCTGTTTGCGACCCTCGACACTACGGTCCGTATGTTGGCACCGCCAACCGAACCACAAATCTTAGTGTCCGACACCGTCGGTTTTATCAAGAAGTTGCCACACGATCTGGTCGCTTCGTTCCGGTCAACTCTCGACGAGGCCAACGAAGCTGACTTGTTGTTGCATGTGCTTGATGCCGCTGATCCAGCGATGCCAAGCCAGCTCGAAGTGACACGCCGCGTGCTGTCCGAACTTGGCGCTGGCAACGCCGAGTCATTGTTGATTTTGAACAAGTGCGATTTGGTTTCCGAAGAGGCGCTGCAAGAATTGCTGCTGCGTTTTCCCGACGCGATTGCCATGTCGGCGCGCCGACCGGCCGACGTTGCGGCCTTGCGTTCGCGGTTGATCGAACAATTCGCCGGCGCGATGGAAGATCGCGACTTCGTGGTGCCATGGGCGCAACATAAAATTGTACACGCGTTGCATGCGCGCTGCGAGGTGCTTTCCGAAGCTCACACCGACGACGGCACCGTGCTATCCGTGCGTGCGCCCAAGCGCATTATCGAAGATATCGCGCAAGCGTTGGCCACCGGCGCTGAACTACTGCCGAGCGACCTGAGTCAGAACTGAGCACGCTGGAGAAACGCTACGTCGCGCAGTGCGTTCGACATGCCGATGTTGATTGCTACGACAACCCCAACGTGATTTCGCACAGCACAGGTGCATGGTCCGACGGTTGTTCACCTTTGCGCTGCGCTCGATCGACGCTGCTAGCGGTGCACAGCGGCGCAACTACGGCGGTGCCGTAGATATGGTCGATGCGCAGGCCGAGGTTTTTGAAGAACGACAAGCCACGATAATCCCACCACGTAAACAACCCAGGCTGCGGGTTATGGATGCGCACCAAGTCGACCATGCCGTTGGTGCCGTTGGCAAATGCCGCGCGTTCTGGTGGGCTACACAACACCGAATCGGCCCAGGCCAGTGGATCGTGGATATCGGCGTCAGTTGGCGCGACGTTCATGTCGCCACATAGAACGAGGTGCGGCCACCGCGCGCGTTGGGCTTCCATCCAGGTTGTGAGTTGCGCCAGCCACTGCAATTTGTACTGGTATTTTTCTGACCCAACTTCGCTGCCGTTGGGCACATACACCGAAATGACCCGCAGCTTGCCAAACGTCGCTGCGATGCAGCGTGCTTGTTCGTCGCTGGGCGGCGTTTCCTGCTCAGTAAATCCAAGCGTGAGGTTGGTGCCTGGTTGTTTACTGAGCAGCGCAACACCATTGTAGGTTTTTTGTCCCCACGTCGCGGCGTGGTACCCAACGGCCTGTAGTTCGGCAAATGGGAACTGGGCATCAATGGCTTTGGTTTCTTGTAAACAAACCACGTCGGGTTGATGTTGTTCAAGCCAGGCTAACAAGCGCGGCAGCCGAACTCGAATCGAGTTGACGTTCCATGTTGCAATCTTCATAGCCGCCTGCAGTTCGCGACGTTGCGCTGCCGACCGTAAGCGTCGACGCTAGCCATCGGTGGGTAAGTCAGCGAGGGTGAGTTTGGGATCGAGATATTTCTCGAGCTTGCCTTGAATGTATTGCGTGGCTTTTTTGCGCCACAGGAAACCGGGGTCAGCGCCGCGAAACGTAACGACGCCTGGTGCAACGGCTAGTTCGCCATCGATCGTGACCACCAAGTATTTGCCGAAGAACTTGGCCTTCGCGCCGTTCCAATCCACTTTGATTCCGTGCTTGTTGCCGAGATAGCTGCTCAGGCGTTCGAGCCGCGCGCGCGCATCTTCCTCAGTTAAGGCGTGTTTGTAATCGATCTCCATCGCGCTGTAGTTTACCAAAAATCTGCGCGATACATAGCCTTCGATAGCATCACTACGCTCGACAATTTGGGGTGCGTAACCGCTGACGCACCGCGATCCCGGGGCTCCGCCGGCGCGGCCTCAACTTCGGTGCTATTTAGTCGCAGCGTTGCGCAATGCTTGGCGCTGAGCGTCGGTAAGCTTTGATTGACAGGTGGTGGCAGCTGCCACTGTGGCGGCGCTGGCCATACAGGTGCGGGCCTCAGGCGACCAGTTGTCCCGGTCACAAGCGCTTGCCAGTGCGTCGCCAAGTGGACTTAGCTGGTCAGTCGCCATGTGCATATCGGACGGCGACAGTTTCGCCGCGCCGATCTCGACTCGTGCTTGTTTTACGACGGCTGCTGCCACCACGTTGCACGGCGGTGCTTGGCCGGGCCGTTGCTTGCAAGCGCCGCCAAACAACGATAGCGACAACGCCAACGACAACAAAACGGTGCGTGCAAAACAAGGTCGGCCCATGACCGGCATTTGTGCCTGGATGCGGCGCGGAGTCAAGAATCTGCTAGCGTTGCGACATGGTGCTTCCATCT
>JAYWHS010001038.1:0-7563 GCA_043777635.1 Kofleriaceae bacterium
CAAGGCCTGGCATTGGCGTTGCGCATTGGCCATGCATTTTGGGCCGAAGGCAAGGATATCGAAGACGAAGCGACCGTGGCTAGGCTACTCACCGAATGCGGATTGTCCGTCGAAGTCATCGCCCAAAGCAAAAGCCCCGAAAGCAAACAAGCGCTTGTGCAAGCCACGGCCGCAGCGCGCAACGCTGGAGTATTTGGCGTGCCAACCTGGCTGGTTCATACTGAAGCCGCCACCAAATCATTATTGTTTTGGGGGCAGGATCGCTGCAACTTCGTCGAGCAAGCACTTGCTGGCTGGCGACCTTACATCCCAAGCCCACCATGATTGCACTCATTGTCACCGTGCTTTGTGTCTTGTGCTGTGCCGTGCTCATTGGGTGCGAGGTCAGGCTCGGGGCCGAAACTGGTGGCGACCAACAAATGCTAGCCACCGTGCGGAAACTTTCCAAGCTCGCTGCGTCGGCGTGTTTTGTTGCGTTGCCACTGGTCGGCGACGCATTTGCATCGACGCGGCACGACAATGGCCTAGCCTTTTGGCTGATGATCGGCTTGGTACTTGGAGCCATCGGCGATGCCGCCTTGTTGTCCCATGGCTCGACCGGTTTTCTGCTTGGATTAGGGGCATTCTTGCTCGGGCACCTCGCCTACGTCGTGGGTTTCACGCGCTGCCTCGATAGCACCGCTATTTCGGGCGCAACGATCGCACTCGCCATCATACCGATAGCCGCAGGTCTGCTCGCGCTACGCTGGTTATGGCGGCACCTCGGAGACATGCAAATACCGGTGGTTGCATACATCACAGTGATCTCCGCAATGATGATTGCAGCAATCGCTGTGGTGTACGAAAGCACACGCGACGCACCAATTCGCTACCTTATCGGCAGCGGCGCGACGTTATTTTTCATTTCAGATCTAGCCGTCGCCCGTGACCGCTTCATTGCACCTGGGTGGCGTAATCGAGCGTGGGGCCTGCCGGCTTATTATGCGGGGCAACTGCTGCTGGCCTGGTCAATCATTCAGTGAACAACTAACTAGGCCAAGCGGGCTGGTGCCGCGCAGAACACGACAAAAACTACTTCTTCTTAGCTTTGCCACGCAGTTTGCGGCGCGCACGATTACGGCCGAGGCCGCGTTTGTGAGCGGCGCTCTTGCGCGCTTTCATACGCCGGTCCTTTAGCCGGCGCTTTTGCTTGAACTTAGGGCGATTCGAAAGTTTCTTTTTAGTACGGCGTCCAGTGGCCACGGCAAAGTCCTTGGTAAGAGTAACCGGGGGATACTAAGGAAGTGAGCACGTGGGTCAAGGGGCCAGGACCATTTTAGTCACCTACCCCCCACGCGAATTCACGACAACCCAGTAACCCAGCCCAACTTTTGGCGTATACGTTGAGCGGTCGAATGCCGGCCGACGTAAAGGACCTTATGCAGCGCTATTGCGCCGGCGACGCCTCCGCCTTCCGCGAGCTGTACAACCATGCCGCGCCCCCGTTACGCGGGTATTTGATTCGCCTGTGCGGCCAAACTGCCACCGCAGACGATTTGCTGCAGGTCACATTTCTCAAAGTTCATCGCGCCCGAGCCGCCTTTGTGGTCGGTGCGGACCCGATGCCTTGGATGTTTTCCATTGCCCACCGCACGTTTTTGGATGAAGCACGGCGGCGCAAACGCGCCAAAGTTGCAGTTTCGGCGACTGACGAATTGCCAGAGATCCCGGTACACCAAAGTGGTCAAACCGATGCCCAACTGCCCGACGATGGCCCACCGCCCGAGCAAACCGCGGCGGCCCTGGCGGCGCTACAGCACCTACCCGCGAATCAACGCGAGGCTGTGGTGCTGACCAAACTTTCTGGCAAAACCGTGGCGGAAGCTGCGGCCATCGCTGGCACTAGCGTCGGAGCAATGAAGGTTCGCGCCCATCGCGGTTATGAAATGCTGCGCAAATTGCTCAAGGGCGTCACGCCATGACTGCCACTGCGCCGCCAATGCAGCCGTTCAACGAGCTGCCCGCACTATCAGCTCAACTCGAAGCTGAACTGGCAGAGTTGCAGCCACGCGGGCCACGACGTCCTTGGCTGCAATGCTGCGTCGCCATGTTGGGCTGCATAACCTACAGCATCGTGATCGTCGCAGTGCTCGGCTTGCGGCGCGACTGGGTCGAGCTGCCAACAGCATGGCAACTTGGTGCCGGTGCAATGTGGTTGGCCGGCCTCGCCGTTCCGCTATGGCTGCTGATGGTGCCGGCAAGCGACAATGTCATGGGCCGTTGGCGCGCCGCTGTTGCGGTCGCGGTTGGCGCTTCGGTTGTGCTCGTGCTGCTTAATTCGATGGTTCATCCGGCCGGCCCTAGCTCGTTTTCACTCAGCACCACGCCGTTGCGCGGCCATGCATGCATGGAAGTTAGCGTCGGCATTGCAGTACTACCGACAATGATTTTCGGATTTCTGTTGCGCGGCATATATCCCGTTGGCGGACGTGCCGTGGCTGTTGTGGTGGGGGCGGCCACTGGCAGTCTGGCCGGCTTGTGTATGCATTTGCATTGCCGAGTCGCCGATAGCCTGCACGTGGTGCTTTTTCATTGTGGTGCCATTTTAGTTTCTTCGGGATTGGCGTGGTACCTGGCTCCGATTATGTTGGATCTGCCATGGAATTTTCGCCGCCATCAAGCATCGCCGTCGGCGTAACCGCCATTGAGTTCGGCAGCTGGGCGGCGCTGCCGTTGTCGGTCGATGGCGCACTGCGCGACGCATCACGCGCCACCGCTGAAGCACTTTTTACAACCCTGGTGGATTCCCAATCTGCACGCTGCGCAGCGTTGGTGTCGCTGGCGAAACTAAATCATGTTGAAATATCCACGCTCGCGACGGCGGCGGCGGCGGCATCATTAGGTGCCTGGCTAAAACCTAGCCTGCCCCGCACGGTCGGCCCAACCGATCCGCGCGGCTTCGGGCTCGCCACCGACATCGCGCTCTGGATCGGGGGCGGGATCATTGCCGCCGCACCGCAGGTCCGCTGGCAGTTGCTGACCTCGCACAAAAAATCCACCGGCTATCAACGCGCCGTGCTGACTGGATTTTCAGGTGTCGACGACCCCCATTATTATGTCGACGTCGCACATTTTGTCGCGACGTGGGTCGACTATGCCATCCGCCAACGCGCCGCTCGCGCCGATTTCCTAGCCACAATTTACGCCACGACCCTCGCAGACGCGTAAACTGTCATGAAATGATTGACGTTGTTGTGTCTTGTGAACACGCCGCGTGGGCGGTGCCTGCGACGTGTGACCTAGGAGTGCCGGACGACGTGTTGCAATCGCAAGCTGGCTGGGATCCAGGCGCCCTCGACATTGCCCGGGTACTAGCTGCGCAGCTCGGCGCGCCTCTTTTAGCAGGCAGTTACTCGCGCATGTTCGTCGATCTTAATCGCGCCGCGGATCACGCCGACGTGGTGCCCCGGCACAGCTATGGTGCTGATGTGCCAGGCAACGTTGGGCTAGATTCATCGGCAATCGTGGCGCGGCTAGCGGCCCATCACACGCCGTATTGGACTGCGGTTGCAAATGCCGTCGATGCAAGCCTGCAAAAAGGCCGAGCTTGCGTGCACCTATCGTCACACAGTTTTTGTCCGCAACTCGATCCGGTGCAGCGTGATTTCGATCTTGGCGTGCTGTTCGACCCTGCGTATGAATTCGAAGCCGACATCGCACAACGATTACTCGCAGAACTCGCAGCGATGGGACTGTCAGTGCGGCCCAACGCGCCTTATACCGGCAGCGGCCCAGCGTTGGTTACCAGTCTACGGGCGACGCGAGGCGGGACTCGTTACGCCGGCATTGAAATTGAAACGTCGCATACACTGGTTCGCCAACGTAACGGATGCGCCCGTGTAGCCAATGCACTCACCACCGCAACTCAACGCGTGATTGCAGGAATTCACGATAATCCTCGTCGGTAAAAGCGTGTGCGATGGAGCGTACGGGTAACACCTACCCGGCCGCACACTGTCGCTTTAAACTTCGGATCTCGGCGACGATCACGCCGTTTTTTAATTGCGCGTTCAAATTGCCAAGGTCTACCATGGCCGAATGAAGTACCACTGGCTGCTTGTGCTGATGAGCCTTACCGCAGTGGCGTGTGACCCAGGTGCTGGCGCTGAAGTCAGAACCCTTACGCCGCTTGACGGCACATACAACCAAGAGGTCAGCTACGTATCTTTTGGTGACTCCATTGTTGCCGGGTATTGTGGTTGGTATTGCCAAGATGATTCGTACGCCGTGCATCTGAGCCAAAGCCTGGCGGAACGTGACGACCTACGCGTCAACTACTTCGGCCGTGGCGAAAGCGGCGCGACCATGACCGAAATTGCGGACACCGTAGAGTCGAATACCGAGCTGCTCGAAAAAGCCGACATCGTCACGATCGAAGGCTGCGGCAATGACTATCTTGATGCGCGCGATGAATACCTTGCGCAAACCGACTGTACCGATGGCCGGCTGATCGCTCGCGCCCTCGAAGCCTGCAAAATTAACATGACGCGTGCCATGCGCGAAATCACCATCCACGCCAAGCCGACCGCGCAAGTGCTTGTGATGACGCTGTACTACCCAACCGTACTTCAAGACAAATCAAGCAAGTGCGGCAACACCAGCCACTTCGATTTGTTCTTGCCGTTCCTCATCGAATCCAATTGGTGGACCTGCAACGAGGCGTGGAAGCGTGGCTACGAGTGCGTTGATGCCATGTCGGTCATGAATGCAGCGGATATCGACCGCGATGCCAATCTCATCATCGACAGCGAACAAATCCGCATGCAGGCTTCGGTCGACGAGAATAACATTTTGAACTACCAAGCACGGATGGCAAACAATCGCAGTGTGTTAGCGGATGGCCACGACAAGATCGACGCATCGTCAATCCCCGATGACTACATGCAGTCGGACAGCAAACATCCTTCGCAGCAAGGCCATCAAGGGTTGGCGGCCGAACATCTCAAGCTGCTGCGACGCACCGTGCCGCCTGCCCTTTAGCGTTAGAAACAGTCGTCAGCCATCTCCATGACCTCAAGCGTGCTGGCCTCGACGATTTTGCGCGACGCCGCCAACTCGGGTAATACTTCTTTACAGAAAAAGCGCATGCAGGCCAATTTGCCTTGGTAAAAGGCAACGTCGTCGCCGGTGGCGCCAGCGACGAGTTTTGCTTGCGCAACGCGCGCACCTTCCAACAGCCGCCAACCAATCACCACTTCGGCGATGGCAAACAACAACCGGTTGCCATGCAAGCCAACATGATACGGCGATTGCATTACTTTGCCCATGAGCGCCATCAGCATGGCGGACACGTCGGCAATAGCGGCTTGTAGCGCAGCGGATTCCGCAGCGAGTTCCGACGGCACGGATTTGCATGCAGCCATGATATCGGCGACCAGCGCTTGCAGCGTGGTGCCGCGATCTCGCACGATTTTACGAAAGAACAAATCGAGCGCTTGGATCGCGGTGGTGCCCTCGTACAGCGTGTCGATTTTCTGATCTCGGATGTACTGCTCAATCGGGTAATCCTCGCAGTACCCGGACCCACCGAAACATTGCAGCGACAACGACAGCAGTTCGTACACTTTCTCTGACGAATAACCTTTGATCAAAGGCAACATGATGTCGTTGCGGGCATCAAGGGCTTGGTGCCCGTCGGAGCCGTGACCGCCACCCAGCTCAATTTGATCTTGCAGATGCGCCGTGTACAACACCAAAGCGCGCAAACCTTCCGCGAAAGTTTTTTGCAGCATCAGCATCCGTCGAACATCTGGGTGCCGAATGATTTCAACCCGTGGCGCCGTTTTGTCGGCGGCCCGAGCCAGATCCGCGCCTTGTTTGCGTAGCTTGGTGTAGTCGAGCGCATTAAGATACGCGGTCGACAGCGTCGCCATGGATTTGGTGCCAACGCCCATGCGCGCGTACTCGATGACTTGAAACATCTGCGCAATGCCCTGGTGCACACTGCCGACCAACAAGCCGCGGCACGGCGCATCGGCGCCCAACGTCAGCTCGCAGGTAGCCGAGCCACGAATGCCCATTTTATGTTCCAAATTGGTGACCACCGCGCCGTTACGTGGGCCCAACGAGCCGTCGGCCTCGACCCAATACTTGGGCACGATGAACATCGAAAGGCCTTTGGTTCCAGGTGCTGCACCTTCGGGGCGAGCCAATACTAAATGCACGATGTTTGGCGTCTTGTCGAAATCACCGTTGGTGATGAAACGCTTCACGCCTTCGATCAGATATTCATCACCAGTAACATGCTTAGCCCGCGTGGTGCCCGCACCGACGTCAGAACCGGCATCGGGCTCGGTTAGCACCATGGTGCCGCCCCAATTCTGATTGAGAATATTAGCTACGTAGCGTCGCTTTTGATCTTCGTTGCCGAGCCGATCAATGACCTTGGCGTGAAAATTTCCAAGAATATAGAATGCGACGGCAGCGTTCGCGCCCGAGCACAATTCAAAACCGGCCCAGGCCACCGATGGCGGCGCGCCGTATCCACCCAAACTCTCCGGCAATTCAAGTTTGTTCCAGCCACCGTGATAGTAAGCGTCCAACGCTTTGTGAAAACTTGGCGGCAAGGTAACGTTACCTTTGCCATCAAACGTTGCGCCGATACGATCACCGTCGACGAACGACGACGACCATTGCTCTTTAACCAATTCGTCGAGCCCGGTAAGCGCTTGGCGCGCTGTGTCGCTATCCATGTTCGCAAATGGCCCCTGGCCAAGTGCGGTGCGACCAATATCTAAAACTTCAAACAGGTTAAAGAAGATATCGCGGAGATTTGATTTGTAATGTTGAGCTGTGGTCACCCTCGGTAGCCTACGGAACTTCGCTGCGCAGGTAAACGAATGTGGTTACAACTTTATGGACAGGCTGACGCACCCGTGGCGCCTAAGTTGATGGCTTCCATGCGGACTTGTTGATTCACTGGAATGTTGGTCTGCTGCTCGGCGCTCCAACACGTAGTGCCAGCGATTAATCCACCGACCACAACTCGATACGGGCCCGAAACGCCGTCGACAATCGAAATTAGTTGATCGGCATCAATGCAAGGGCCCGCCACGGCCGCGCCAACGCAGGACGACACATACGTGCTGGCGGGACGACTCGCACCGGCGGCAATTGCAAAGGTGGTTGGCGTGCAAACCTGCCCAGCTTCCCGGCGCAATTCCAACGTTACGCCGTCGAGCCCTGCGCCATTTGCACCGATTGCAGCGCAATTACCACCAGGGCGCGAAGCCAACGTGAAACGCAACGTGCCGCGATCGTTCACGGTGAACGTCTGCACTGGCACCACCGTGTCTTGACCGCTGACAACCTTGATGTTGCCGACGAAGGGCACTTGCGCGAGTTCGCCAGCTGAACCGTTGAGCGCCAACCGAATACGGTAGTTGCCCGGCGTCAACGGCTCAGAGGTGCCGGCTCCGTCATTGCAAGTGAATAACTCAGTCGTGCCGCCTGCGGCATCAATGTTCTCGATGGTTGCAGTCACCAAGACGCCCTGCACTTGCGCGCAGGTCAACGGCGTTGCGG
>JAYWHS010001039.1:0-2262 GCA_043777635.1 Kofleriaceae bacterium
CCAACTCGATGGGCCGATCCACGCACTAGCTTTGCCGACCAGACCCCCCACGACTGGGTTGACGAGGGTGTAGGCCAATTTATCAACAACATCTTGGCGCGTCACGAGTTCTACTTGGCTCAACCCGCCCGGTGTAAACAGATTCCCGCCGCGTCCCCAGTACCGATTGAAACTGCGGGCGAGGCTGGTATTGAGATGATGGGTAAAGTCCGAGGTGTGACCGTGTGGATCGAAGACGATGAGGTGATAGTGGTTCGACATGACGACGAAGCCAATGACGCGCACGCCGCTAAACGTTGCCGCGTTGGCGAGCGCATAAAGGAACAGCGCAATGGTTTGCGCGTTGGCTTTGAGCAGAAACTTTCGCATCGAGCAACGCCGGGTCAGGAAGTAGTACATGCCAGGCAAGGTGAATCGTGGGCGCATGTACCATCTCAATGCGGAACATGTGCCAACGCTAAGTTCGCGAAATCATGTGACGTGGAAATCGCGTCGTCCGCATACCGGACAGTGGAAACTCGTGTAGCCAGGGACTCCCATGCCTGAAGGGTCGCAAAACAGGTCGCAAAACATGCCCGGGTCAGGTTGCCGGAACAACGCGGTGCTAATAGGAAAGCGCTACGTGCGCGTTCATGTCGATGGCGCGCTGTAATACCTTTTCCAGCGTTGCAACGCCGGCAAGGGTTTGAATCAGCAAACTTGATTGATTGCCATCAATGGTCTTGTCGTAAGCCAGCACCGGCGTCCGACCTCGCAGAAGCTCGATTTGGGCTGGCGACTGTCCGTAAGTGTTATCGAGATATCCTTGCGCAAGATAGTCAGCCGTCAATCCATGAATCGCCGCGACGACCTGTACCAACTCCACAGTTGTCAGTGCGGGCCGCTTACGATTTCGTTCGTAAGCGAGAGTTGTTAGTTCGTCAACAACTTGTGCATCGTGCTCGCGCCCAACAAGTTTCAACAGCTCTTCGGCCACTTCAAATTGATTGCGGAGATCTTCCACTTCTTCCCAAACTGCCTCGCAGGTATCCTCGAATCGGTTAACGTCAGCGTACGCAGGATCGACGATGAATATCTCGTGGCTCATTTGCCCAACTCCAGTTCCGTAAGTGTTTTTATTAGTGTGTTCAGATCATGTGTTCGAATCCCCGTAGATTTGTCGTACTGCTTTGGTCCGGCAGGCCCAACTGTAGCAGAGGATGAACTTTGCATGGTCGCCAGGTCTATCTGCGCTGTGATATCGACGCTGCCCTGACGGAGGCGCACAGGCGCGCCTCCTTTTACCGAATTGGATACCGCCTCCGCTGCATCCTTTAACTGAGAATCTGCTTTGGAAACTTTGGTTGATTCGCCCGTTTTGATTTCTTCACGATGCAATACTTTTGCCTTCGCAGTGCTGCGATCGATCACGAGCAAATCAATGTCCGTAATTTTGTCGTAGGCCTTGTTATCAAGCGCTATCCAACCTTGTCGCTCCGGAAACTTTTTACGGAATTCGGCCACCGTGCCTGGTTGCTCAACGTAGACATCCACGTCTCTAAGTACCTCCACTTGCGGATGCTCGGCAACAAATTCAGCTTTGAGTTCGATCCGCAGAATTTCACTCATCACTTCGCTGCGAATGGCGTTTAGCGCGCCTTCCTGTAGCTTCGCTGTCGTCGCGGATTCATAGCGCACTAGTTCTTCTTTCACCTTGGGGTGTTTCATCAACCCATGTTGCACGATCAGTTCGCGCAGCTGCACAGCTCTGGCTTTGGAAGCTTCAGCCTCAGCAGCCTTCTGGGCCTTGGCATCGCTGGTCTTCGCGGCCTCGGCTTTGACTCGCGAAACTGCAACATCAATGTCGTTTTTGAACAACGACTCGCGGACTTCGGCCGCCGACTTGCCAGTCGACATCTGGTCCAGTTTAGTACGCTCAGACTCAGTCAAGCGCGCTCGCAGTAGTTGAATCCATGCCGCTGGATCTTGGGTGTCTCGTGCGGCGGTGGCCGCCTCTTTGGCCTCGGCTGCTTTGGCTGCTGCCGCGTGGGCGGCCGCTGCGTCGACGTGGGCCTTGGCGACCTGCGCTTGCTCCCGCACCTTCACTTCCAGCGCGGCGCGTTCTTTGGCGGCGATACCGCTGCGATCGAAGGCGGCCGTGGCCGCGGCGTCATCACCACGCAGGAGGGCGGCATCGGCGTCGCGGAGGGCGGAAATCGCTGGCTCGGATAAGCCAAAAATGGTTTCACCCATGCCGCTAGCCTCGGCAGCATGGACAAGGCG
>JAYWHS010001040.1:0-2261 GCA_043777635.1 Kofleriaceae bacterium
GGGCGGTGACCCCATGATTGATGTAATCCACCGAGAGAATGTCGACGGCACACATGCCCCGGGCACTGTCGCTGTCGGGTAGTACTACCGGCTGCCAACTGCGGCCACCGTCGTCGGTGCGGTACAACATCTGAGGATCTGAAACGTCGGGGAAATAATCCAAGCCGATGTTGCCGATGTAACCCCGTTGCGCATCAAGGAAGCCCAACGCCCGGATGAACGTGCCCGGATGATCCCAGATCAGCTGCCAGGTGTCGCCATGATCGTCGGTGCGATACAACTTGCCGCTGCCGTTGCCATAAAATCCGATTTTGTCGTCGACAAAATAGATATCGTCTTGTTTACCTCTATACGGCTCGGTCGTGAGTTTTTGCCACGCGCCATCAAGGGCCCAGCGCACCGCGGCCACTGGCGCAGTGCCACTGGTTGGCCCGGCCGCGACCACGGTGCGAGGTGAACCAGCGCAACCCATGACCACGGCGAGCCAGAGGCCGCTGACCATGCCGGCAATTTCTGAACGTTTCATGGTCGGCAAGATACACAACCATGGGCCGGCGCGCTGCGACAAAGCGATGACATGCACTGACCGACGTGGGCTCGCAACACTATCGCCAATTCAAGCTACCAGCGCACGCTGCGGCTCACGCTGGCGTGCCATTCGCCAAAATCTGTTCGCGCAGACCTCGGACCCAGCGCGCGTAATACGTGAGGTTATGCAGGGTGGCGAGGCGTGAATACAGAATCTCTTTTGCGATATGCAAATGACGAAGGTACGAGCGCGAATGATTCGCGCACGTATAACAAGGACATTCAGCATCGACCGGACCGAAGTCGAGTTTGTGCTTGGCGTTGGAAATCACAACTTTGCCTTGCGAAGTAAAAAGATAACCGTTGCGTGCATTGCGGGTCGGCATCACACAATCGAACATGTCGACACCAGCCATGATGCCGTGCTGCAAGTCCGCAGGCGTACCGACGCCCATGAGATAACGCGGCCGATTCGCTGGCATCGTATGAGCGAAACCATCGAGCACTCGATACATATCCGGAATCGGCTCACCGACCGACAAGCCGCCAATTGCGTAGCCATCAAAGTCGAGGGGCACCATCGCTTCAGCGTGAGCCAAGCGACGCTCCACTGAGGTGCCGCCTTGGATAATGCCGAACAGCGCCTGCCCGGCAGGCCGCGCGACCGCGCGACATCGAGCTGCCCATGCAGTGGTGCGCTTCATGGCCAATGCCTGCACGTCATCGTTGGCATCGCCGGGTGGGCACTGATCAAAGCACATGGCGATGTCTGAACCCAGCACACCTTGAATATGCATCGACACTTCAGGGGTTAACCGATGTTTGCTGCCGTCGATATGGCTACGAAACGTCACGCCGTCGTCGTCGATTTTATTGATCTTGGCCAACGAAAAAACTTGAAACCCGCCGGAATCAGTAAGAATCGGCCTCGACCAGTTCGAAAAACGATGCAAGCCGCCGGCGGCGGCCATAATCTCCAAGCCCGGGCGCAGATATAGATGATAGGTGTTGCCCAAAATGATCCGTGCATCGAGCGGCTCCGCCATCAACTCGGTCGCATTCATCGACTTCACGGTGCCCAAGGTTCCGACCGGCATGAATACCGGCGTAGGAATTTGGCCATGTGGCGTGTGCAGTATCCCGGCGCGGGCATTGCCCAACGTCGCCAACAACTCGAACGAAAAACCCGGGGTTGGTAACGCGTGAATCATAAATAAATACTCGCTGTAAACGTGAGGGCTTCAGGGCTCGGGCTCGATGACTCGGCCCGGCTGAGCAACATTGCATCGCCGTAGGAAAAGAACCGATAACCTGACGCGATGGCATGGCGATACGCCGCTGCAACTGGTGCGATGCCAGCGAATGCGCAGACCAACATCAGCAGTGTTGATTCAGGCAAATGAAAATTGGTGATGAGGTGATCCACCACGCGAAACTGATGGCCCGAACCCGGATAAATGAAGATATCCGTGGCGGCTGCACCGACGGCAACCTGACGAACGCCGGTTGCGGCGGCCTCTAAGGCGCGCAGCGTAGTCGTGCCGAGGGCAACGATGGGCCGGCCACTGGCCACCAGCTCGGCAGTCGCAGCGGGAATGAGGTAGCGCTCACGATGCATCACGTGGTCGCGCACATCGTCGACACGAATCGGCGAAAATGTGCCCCAGCCAACATGCAGCGTTACCCGTGCCAACGTGACGCCACGAGCTTGCAGCGCATTGGCAATCGCTGGG
>JAYWHS010001041.1:0-7557 GCA_043777635.1 Kofleriaceae bacterium
GTGCCTTCGAGTTCAGAAACCGAAGCCATCACTTTGCCAGTGACGTCGTCAATTGCTTGCGCGTAGACATAACGAGCCGAGCGGAACACGGTCAAGCGCGGACGCTCGGCGGTGCCGGAAACACGTAAACGAATCGACGTCTTGCGACGAAGTCGTTTGCGCACCTTTGGATTTGCAACTTTTGTATAGCCAGCCATCTGAATCTCCGTAACCTAATTGCCTCGGGACCTCACAGGCAACAATCCTGTAACTACCGAAGCTATGAATAATCAACAGGCAATTACTTGCCTGCGGTCTTGCCTGCTTTGCGGATGATGATCTCTTCGAGGTACTTAACACCTTTGCCCTTGTAAGGCTCTGGTGGACGGTAGCTTCGAATGTTGGCGGCGGCAGCGCCGAGAGCCTGACGATCAATACCCGTGAGAATCAACAAGTTTTTGTCGGTTTTCGCGGTGATGCCTTCGGGCAACTTAAATTCAACTGGATGGGAGAATCCAAGGCTAAGCGTGATGCTTGCGCCTTTGACTTCTGCTTTATATCCAACACCGTTGATTTCAAGCTTGCGCTCGAAGCCTTTGGTGACGCCGTTGACCATGTTCGAACACAAGGCTCGCATCAGGCCATGGGCAGCACGCGACTTGCCGTCATTTGCAGAACGCTCAAACACCAAGGATTCACCCTCTTGTTTGATCGTCACGCTGCTGTGTTTCTTAACCGACAAAGAACCTTTAGGACCTTTTGCCGACACGGAATCGTTGGTCACCGTGATGGTGACACCTTTGGGAATATCGAGAGGTTTACGACCAATACGGGACATAAATCACCAGACCTCGCACAGGATTTCACCACCGACACCACGCTTGCGCGCTTCTTTGTCGGTCATGAGCCCCTGCGACGTTGAAATGATAGAAATACCAAGACCATTACGTACTCGCGGTACGTCTTTGGCTGGCACATATTCGCGCTGACCAGGACGTGATACACGGCGCAGGCCAGAGATCGCGGAACCGGTACGGCCGTCGTAACGTAGTGTCAGCTTAAGCAAGCCTTGGCGGTTGTCTTCGGCCGTGGCGACCGAATCCACAAAGCCTTCGTCGCGGAGAATTTCCGCAATGCGAAGTTTGAGGTTCGAGCGTGGGCACTCAACCAGTTGTTTACGAGCCCGGATACCGTTTCGGATGCGGGTTAAAAAATCTGCAATTGGGTCAGTCATCGACACGGGGAACTCCTACCAGCTCGACTTAACAACGCCCGGGATATCTCCCTTGAGCGCCATATCACGAAAGCAGCAACGGCACATTTCAAATTTACGGAGAACCGCACGAGGGCGACCGCAAATTTTACAACGACGACGAATGCGAACCTTAAACTTATGCTTCTTTGGAAGCCGATCAATCAACGTGCTCATACTGCGGTTCCTTGAGGAGTTGCCTGACGAAATGGCATTCCGAGGTGCAACAGTAGTGCACGCCCTTCAGCGTCAGTCGTGGCAGTCGTTACGATGCTAACGTTAAGGCCCTTAATCGAATCGATCTTATCGTACTCAATTTCAGGGAAGATGATTTGTTCACGAACACCCATGGTGAAGTTACCACGGCCGTCGAAGCCACGAGGCGAAACGCCGCGGAAGTCACGAACACGAGGCAACGCAAGGTTGCACAAGCGATCGAGGAATTCCCACATACGTTCGCGACGTAGGGTAACCATCACGCCAATCTTTTGCCCTTTGCGGAGCTTGTAGTTGGCAATGTCTTTTTTGGCTTTGGAAACCACCGGAGATTGACCAGCGATAGCTTTGAGCTCTTCGACGGCGTTCTCGATGATCTTAGGCTCAGAGCTGGCACGACCAAGACCCATATTCAGGGTGATCTTGACCAAACGAGGAGCTTGCATCGGCGTGGTGTAACCGAATTCCTTGATTAACTGAGCACGAACGGTTTCGTCGTACACCTTTTTGAGGCGTGGCGGCGCAGTGCGTGTGTACTTAGGTGCCGGACCCGCAGGTTCGGCTTTCTTCTTGTCGCGGCCTTTGCTAGCGACTTTTTCTTTTGCCGGCTTCGCAGGTGCGGAGCCTTCTTCTTCCTTTGCCATCGCGATCTCTCTTCTTGGAACTATTAGGTCGATGGGACCAGGTGCCAGGGCGGTTAAGTGAAACAATAAAAACGGTACTCAACGTACCCAGAACGGGTCCGACGGGTACCAGGTAAACCTAGGGGGTGACAACAAATTTCGTGCCAGTTTTAACTGAAACACGAACTTTTTTTCCACCGTCAGTGCCAGCCTTGCTGCGGACGCCCTTGCCGGCCTTGTCATCCCAGAGGGCGACGTTGGCAATGGCAATGGTGCCTTCCTTCTCAATGATGCCACCTTGTTGGTTGCTCTGCGAAGGCTTGCTGTGGCGCTTCACCATGTTGATCTTGTCGACCACCACGCGCTGACCAACGATGCGAAGAATCGCACCCTTTTTGCCTTTGTATTTGCCTTTGGTGACAACTACCATGTCGCCTTTGCGTACGTGCGCCATTACAGCACCTCCGGCGCCAGCGAAATGATCTTCATAAAGCGTTTGGCGCGTAGTTCACGAGCTACTGGTCCGAAGATACGGGTGCCAAGTGGCTCATTTTCTTTGTTGATAAGAACGGCCGAATTGCCGTCAAATTTGATAAAACTGCCGTCTGAACGGGCGAGTTCTTTTTTGGTGCGAACGATAACCGCACGGGCGACTTCGCCCTTTTTCACCTTGGCACCAGGAATCGCTTCGCGGATCGACACGATGATGACATCGCCGATGCTTGCGTAGCGACGGCGACTGCCACCAAGAACCTTAATACAATAGATTTGTTTCGCACCGCTGTTGTCAGCGACGTCGAGAACACTGGTCATTTGAATCATGACAAGCCTTCTTTGTTGCTGCTGATGGTGCGAATGACGCGCCAGCGCTTGGTACGCGACATTGGACGAGATTCAATGATCTCGACTACGTCGCCCGACTTGACGTTGTTGCTTTCGTCATGCGCTTTATATTTCACGCGGCGGGTAACGAACTTGTGGAATCGGCGGTCACGAACGCGACGAATAACAGTCACAACCACGGTCTTCTCCATTTTATCGGAGGTTACCGTGCCAGTGATGGTTCGGCGGGAGCCGCGATCATCTTCTTGTGGAGTTGGGGTCGACATATCTTCTGACCTAAGCCTTAGCTTTCAAAACGGTGAGAATACGAGCCACTTCGCGACGCTTGTTGCCAATGGCAGCGGTCGAAACGACTTGGTTGGTGTGCATGCCGAGCCGAAGGCGGAACAGTTCATCGCGCGTTGTTGCGAGCGAAGTAGTCAGCTCTTCGGATGACAAGTCACGTAGCTTTTTAAGGGTTTCCTTGTTCTTGCTCATAACACTGGCTCACGAGAAACGAGTTGGGTCTTGATCGGCAGTTTATGGTGTGCGCGATGGAACGCTTCTTTGGCGATTTCCAGCGAGACGCCTTCAACTTCGAACAGGATGCGACCTGGACGAGCAACCGCGACCCACATTTCCACGCCGCCCTTACCAGCACCCATCCGAACTTCGGCAGGTTTTTTGGTTACAGGCTTGTCTGGGAACACGCGAATATACATTTTGCCGAGTTTTTTCACTGACCGCGAAATCGCGATACGCGCGGCTTCAATTTGCCGTGCAGTGATCCAACCTGGCTCGATTACTTGCAAACCGAAGTCACCGAAGGAAACTTCGTTGCCGCCTTTTGAGCGGCCAGCGAGGTGACCTTTGTGAGTCTTTCGAAACTTTGTACGCTTAGGTGAAAGCATGATGTTCTCTCCCAGTTACGAGCGCGGAGCGCCGCCGCTAACCGGCAGTTTTTTGGGGGTTGGAAGGATTTCGCCGTTGAAGATCCAGCATTTGACGCCGATCTTGCCGTAGGTGGTATTGGCTTCAACGAAGCCGTAGTCAATGTCAGCGCGGAGCGTGTGCAACGGCACCCGACCCTCGCGATACCATTCACGTCGGCACATTTCAGCGCCACCGAGGCGGCCCGAAGACGCAACCTTGATGCCCTTGGCACCAAACTTCATTGCGGTCTGAGTCGCTTTCTTCATCGCACGACGGAATGCAATCCGGCGCTCGAGTTGGGTAGCGATGTTCTCAGCAACCAACTGAGCGTTGGTTTCGGCTTTGCGAACTTCGATGATGTTCAAGAACACTTCGTTTGAAGTGAGTGCTTGAACTTCCTTTTTCAAGGTTTCCACGCCAGCGCCACGCTTGCCAATGACAATGCCTGGGCGTGCGGTGTGGATGTTGATTTTGGCTTTGCTTGCAGCGCGTTCGATTTCGATGAAGCTAACACCAGCGTGGTTCAGTTTCTTCTTGATGAACTTTTTGAGTTTCAAGTCTTCGTGAAGCCACTTGGCGTAGTTCTTGTCTTCATACCAACGCGACGACCAGGTCTTGATGATACCGAGGCGGAAGCCAATTGGATGCGTTTTTTGACCCATAAATCTCGCGCTTTCTTATTTCGAACCGACGACAACCGTCAGGTGGCTGGTTTTGTGGTTGATGCGGTTGGCGCGGCCCATGGAGCGAGGCATCCAACGTTTGTTGGTGGTTCCCCCGTCGACCGAAATCGCTTCGATGTGCAGGTCTTCAACACTGACGTCGCCGCCTGAGCTGTTTTCTGCGTTTGCTGCCGCCGAACGCACCGCTTTCGCGATGATTTTGGCAGCTTTTTTTGGCATAAGGTCAAGCATTCCGATAGCTTCCTCAACCGATTTCTTACGAACTAGATTGGCCACAACCCGCATTTTACGGGGCGACATTGTAATGCCGCGGACTAGTGCTCGAGCGTTCATAAAGACAGTTTCCTTAGTTCAAATCGCGGGGTGAGGGGCGCGCGTTCTAACAGAGAACGACGCGCTCCACAACGGTTACTTCTTACGTTCTCCGGAGTGACCGTGAAATGTGCGGGTCAGGGAGAACTCTCCCAGCTTATGTCCGACCATTTGTTCAGTCACAAAAACAGGGATCATCTTCCGCCCATTGTGGACGGCGAAGGTGATACCCACCATATCTGGGGTAATGGTCGACCGACGTGAATAGGTCGAGATCACTCGCTTGCCTGGATTGCTCTCTTTAAGAGCAATGGCGATCTTCTTTGGGATGTAGTGGTCCACAAATGGACCCTTTTTAATGCTGCGTGGCATACGGCGATTCCTTTACCCTTACTTGGTTCGGCGACGCACGATGAATTGCTCGGTGCGCTTGTTGTGACGGGTCTTGTAACCCTTGGTTGGAACACCCCATGGGGTGCATGGATGACGACCACCGGATGAACGACCTTCGCCACCACCCATTGGGTGATCGACAGGGTTCATCGAAACGCCGCGTTGGTGCGGACGTTGGCCCAACCAGCGCTTGCGGCCAGCTTTACCCCATTCGATGTTGCCGTGTTCAGCATTGCCGATCGCACCAATTGAAGCGCGACAATCAATGTGAACACGACGCATTTCGCCCGATGGCATGCGAATGGTTGCCCAATCGCCTTCTTTTGCCATCAACACCACGCGGGTGCCTGCAGAACGACCAACTTGCGCGCCTCGGCCCTGTTTGAGCTCGACAGCATGGATGTCAGTACCGACTGGGATGAATCGAAGCGGCAGCGAGTTACCAGGCTTGATGTCGGCCGAATTGGCCGAAATGACTTGGTCACCAACAGTGAGCTTTTGTGGAGCGAGGATGTATGCCCGCTCGCCATCGGCATATTGAATGAGCGCGATGCGTGATGTGCGGTTTGGATCGTATTCAATGGCAACAACCGAGGCTGGAACGCCAGTTTTGTTGCGCTTGAAGTCGACCGAGCGGTAACGCTGCTTGTGACCACCACCGCGAAACCGCGAGGTGATGCGACCGTAGTTGTTACGGCCAGCGGTTGCGCTCTTTTTTTCGAGCATCTTCTTTTCAGGCTTGCCTTTGGTGATCTCGCCAAAGTCTTGGCTCGACATGCCACGGCGGCCTGCAGAAGTAGGTTTGTAACGGACGATACTCATAGAACTAGACTCCCTCGAAGAATTCGATGTTATCGCCCGCTTTCAGCGTGACGATGGCTTTCTTCATGGACGAGCGCTGACCGCTGTAGCGGCCGACGCGCTTGACCTTGCCGCGGACAACTAACGTTTTAACGTCGGTGACCGAGACTTTGAAAAGCGATTGAATGGCATTGCGGATTTCGATTTTGTTGGCATCAGCCACAACTTCGAATACCAGCTTTTGCGAGTAGGCTTCGCCTTCGGCGTGAGCCTTGGCCGCGCCGCCGGTTTCCCGGAGACGTGCGCTCTTTTCAGTGAGCAGCGGGCGCTTGATGATGTTTTGAGCAGGACGCATATATACCTTTTGGTTTTTCGCGTAATCGATTCAGGGAGGGTGCCTAGGCGTGAGCCTTAAGCTTTGAGTGCAGCTTCTACAACTTTAATAGCTGCTTGGGTTGCGATAACAGTTTCGTGACGAAGAATGTCGTAGACGTTAATGCCTTCAGGCGCAAGCCATTTGGACGATGCAAGGTTGCGTGCACCGCGAACCAGCAGGCCATTGTCTTTCGCTTCGAGGATCAACACTTTGCTCGAAGGTTGAGCGGAACCTAGCGCAGCGAGTGCCGACGCAACGGTTTTGGTCTTGCCATCGGTGTCGAATTTATCGACCACAACAAGCTTATTTTCCGAGAAGCGCAACGACAACGCTGAGCGTAGTGCTTCAGCTTTGGCTTTGCGTGGCATGTTGTATTCGTAGTCGCGCGGACGCGGCCCGAACACCGAGCTACCACCCACCCAGTGCGGTGCCTTGCGGCTGCCTTGGCGAGCTTGACCCGTGCCTTTTTGTTTCCACATTTTTTTGGAAGAACCACGTACTTCACCAATGCGCTTGGTGCTGTGCGTGCCCGCACGGCGCTTGGCCAGCTGCCACTTGACGGTTTCCCAAAGCAAGTGTTCGTGAACTGCTGCACCGAACACGGAGTCGTCGAGGTCGATCGACCCAACGCTCTTACCGGCGGTATTTTTGACGTCTAATTTTGCCATGACTGTCTCGTTTCTCTTCTATTCGCGGATCGCTGGTTCGGTTGGCTGAGTGTGAACTCAGGTTTTGATCTCAACATCGACACCAGCCGACAGGTCAAGCTTCATCAGCGCATCCAGCGTTGGCTGGGTTGGCTCAAGAATGTCGAGCAAACGTTTGTGAGTTCGGATCTCGAATTGCTCACGCGACTTTTTGTCGGTGTGCGGCGAGCGCAGTACGCAGTATTTGTTGATCTTGGTTGGCAACGGGATCGGTCCGGCGATTTTGGCGCCGGTGCGCTTAGCCGTTTCAACGATTTCTGCAGCTGACTGATCAAGCAGCTTGTGGTCGTACGCTTTGAGGCGGATGCGAATGCGAGGAGTAGTGCTCATATATTTTCCAGTGAATGAAAATGGATTAGGTGAGGATCTTGGTCACAACGCCAGCGCCGACCGTCTTGCCGCCTTCGCGAATCGCGAAACGGAGACCTTCTTCGCAAGCAATCACGCTGACCAGCTCAAC
>JAYWHS010001042.1:0-2260 GCA_043777635.1 Kofleriaceae bacterium
TCCATGCCAACGGCAAAACATAGCGATGCGTAGGTCTCCGAGCGAAACGGTCGGTTGCCGTCGAGCAGCTCGTACAACACCACACCAAGCGACCAAATATCACTGCGTTGATCAACATCTTTGGTCGATCGCATTTGTTCGGGCGCCATGTAATCTGGCGTGCCCATCACCGTGCCGTCGCCGGTTAAATCACTTTTACCAGCTGGCGCAGTAGCAATGCCGAAGTCGAGCACCTTGAGCAGCGGCGGCTGATTCGGCGGTTGCACGATAAAAAAGTTCGAGGACTTGACGTCGCGGTGAATGATCCCGGCGCCGTGGGCTTCGGCCAAGCCTTCACACGCTTGCAACAACATGTCGACGGCCATCGCCGGATCTTGGGCGCCGTGGGCTTTGATGATGGCGCCTAAATCTGCACCTTCAAGATACTCCATCACGATAATGGGCGAATTGTCGGGCAGTCGACCCACATCCATCACCCGCGCAACGTGGGGGCCGCGTAGCTTGGAGCATGCTCGCGCCTCGCGCGAAAAACGTTGCACTTGATCTTCGCGATTGAGCAATTCAGGCAACAGGCATTTGATCGCAACTGGTTGATCAAGTTCCAAGTGGTGAGCTTTTAAGACGTAGCCCATCCCGCCGGCCCCGATGAGGGACTCGACTCGGTACTTGCCCAAAAGTACCGTGCCTGCATTGGGATAGCCCGACACAGCGTAAGGGTAGCTGATGCGGTGGCGCGACAACAGGGATCAGTGCAGGAACTACGGTGTATGACGCCCCCGCTGCGCTCGTTCGCTACATTTCTGGGCGCAACGCTTTGCCAGCGGCTGCAATGATGTGGTCGATCTGCGCATCGGTGTGCGCCAACGATACAAACATAGCTTCAAATTGCGACGGTGGTAAAAATACGCCTTGGTCGCGCATCGAGCGAAAAAATGCTCCAAACCGCTGGGTGTCGGCGGTTTTGGCCGAAGCGTAGTCAGTGACTGGGCCGTCACAGAAAAACAGCGTCAGCATGGAGCCCACTTGATTGAGACAGGCCGGCACGCCAGCGGCACGGGCGGCAGCGAGCAAGCCTTGGCCCAATCGGATGCTCGACGCTTCGAGCCGTTCGTACGTGCCTGGCCGCGCAAGAATTTCCATGGCGCGTACGCCCGCAGCCATCGCCACCGGATTGCCGCTGAGCGTGCCGGCTTGATACACGCCACCAAGTGGTGCGAGGTTGCGCATGATGTCGGCGCGGCCACCAAACGCCGCCGCCGGTAAGCCACCACCGATGATTTTACCGATGGTGGTGAGGTCTGGCGTGATGCCGTAGCGAGCTTGTGCACCGCCGAAGGCGACGCGAAATCCGGTCATGACTTCGTCGAAGATCAACAAAGCGCCGTGTTGCGTACATATATCGCGCAGGCCTTGCAGATACCCTGCGGCCGGGACCACCAGGCCCATGTTGCCGGCAATTGGTTCAATGATGATGGCTGCGATTTGTCCAGGATGGTCGGCGAAGCACTGTTCGACCGCAGCGAGGTCGTTGTACGGCACAATTAATGTGTCTTGTGCTGCGCCGGCTGGCACACCGGCCGAGCCGGGGATCCCTAACGTTGCAGCGCCCGAGCCGGCTGCCACTAACAAACAATCGGCGTGGCCATGATAGCCACCGTCGGCTTTGATGATTTTGGCGCGGCCAGTGGCGCCCCGCGCTAAGCGCAAGGCTGACATCGTGGCTTCGGTCCCCGACGACACCGCGCGGACCATTTCCATCGAGGGCACGGCGGCGCGCAAGGTTTCGGCAAAGGTGACTTCGATTTGGGTCGGTGCGCCAAAGCTGGTGCCGTATTGCAACGCAGTGGTGATGGCTTCCATAATTTCAGGATGGCCGTGCCCTAAGATCATTGGACCCCAGCTGCCGATCATGTCGATATATTCATTGCCATCGACGTCGGTCACCGTCGCTGCTTTGCCCGAGGCGATGAACAGGGGCCCAGTGCCAACCGAACGGCACGCTCGCACCGGCGAGTTCACGCCACCGGGAATGAGTTCTTGAGCACGGGCAAAAATTTCTTCACTGCGTTGGGTGTTCACAACGCGCACTGTAGCGCGAACCTTGCGCTGTCGGCTACTGGCTCAGGCTTTCGACAGGGCGCACAGACCGGGGTGAAATCATCCGGGTCATGCAGCTCGTGCTGGTGGGTCGGTGCGACCAGGGTGAAGCTGGCAATGCGATCGACCCAGTGCCGGCGCAACGCGACCAGTGCAACGTCGG
>JAYWHS010001043.1:0-7547 GCA_043777635.1 Kofleriaceae bacterium
GGCCTGTGGCCAAGCCACGTGGCGGGCAAGGCGGAGTGCGAACGTATATGAGGACTACGGACCTGGTGCGTCGTCGGTGAGGCTCCGTGGCCGTCGTCCGAGTACCGTGGTCCGAGGCCCGAGTACGCAAGCCAGGCCCTCATCGGCCTGTGGCCAAGCCACGTGGCAGGCAAGGCGGAGTGCGAACCGACGCGCAGTTGGCTCTTGCCAATGAGCATCGGAAGCGCAAACGACAACGCCGCCCGGTGCGTGGATCGGCCCAGGCACGACTAAGAGCCGGGCATCAGTTCGACGGTAGTCAGCCCGATTTTCTTACCGCGCAACGCCCGATAATCGGATCCAAATTGTTCTACCAACACCGCGTCATCGCCGGGCGCATTATACAGCCACCAACGGCAACGTTCAGCATGGCGCTCCATTCGATCTTTGCGCACATCGCCGAGCGCGCCGACGTCGCCATCCATTTTTACCGTTGCCGTGCCGCGCTTATCGAGCACGTATTTCACGTCGCCAACCAACAGCGTCTCGGCTGGATAGCCGGAAATCATAATCGACTCGTCAAGCTCCAACATGCGTGCGGTGGATGAGCCGGCACGTTCAATCCCCACCAACATCCATCGTGCGTCAGTACCATCCACAACCCGGCCGCACACCCAGCGATGACCGTCTTCATCATAGTTAAGCACGCCTTCACACAGAAAATCGCGGCCGTCAATCGTCAGCACGTCACCGGTCCGCATGTCGCGCAAACCGCGTTCCGCCAGCAACGTGCCAACCCCAGCCGGCAGTGCTTTGGGCGAGCCCCCGCCGCGCAGCGACTTGCGTCGACGTTCATTGGCTGCGACGCCCACGAAAGCGGCACCGCCGAGTACCGCAAGCATCACGAAAAGGATCAACAGCATGGCTGCACTGTGCGGCCAAGGCCGCGACGCGTCAAATGACTCCACCGGCATTTGCATATTTCGGACGATTTTCAAGCCATAGTGGCTCGATCTTGCGAAGCCGCAGTGCAGCAATTTTTGGCCTCAGGTTTGCGGTATTTCGATCGCTTGGTGCGCTTGACACTACGCGGCCTGCACACGTACACCGACTGCGTAATGTCGCAATCGCAAGAAGACCTTCGTCGCGTTCTCGACGACACCGGCAAACCACTGCCCGGCGTCAAAATCCCTAACATTCCCGACGCTACGCTGCATAAAATCTTCGACACCATGATGCTCACCCGCATCATGGACGATCGCATGATGCGTATTCAGCGGCAGGGCCGCCTGGGCTTCTATATGAAGTCCATCGGCGAGGAAGCCACCCACTTTGCCGTTGCGCCGCTGCGCGACAGCGACTGGATCTTCCCGAGCTATCGCGAGCAAGGCGCATGGTTCTGGCGCGGCTATGGCGTCGACCGCTTTATTAATCAAATGTTCGGCAACCAGCTCGATCCAGTCAAAGGCCGGCAAATGCCGGTCCACCACTCGGCCAACTGGCTCAATATGGTGTCGATCAGTTCGCCGGTTGGCACCCAAATCCCGCAAGCCGTCGGCGCTGCCTATGCAGCCAAAGCTCTCGGCAAAGACGACGTCGCCATGGTGTACTTCGGCGAAGGCACCACCTCGACGGGTGAATTCCACGTCGGCATGAACTTCGCTGGCGTATGGAAAGCGCCATGCGTATTTGTCTGTCGCAACAACGGCTGGGCGATTTCGACCCCACTCGAACAACAGTGCGCGGCCAAAACTTACGCTTCCAAAGCTGTCGGTTACGGCATGCCAGGCATTCGCGTCGACGGCAACGATCTGCTCGCCATGTGGCAAGTGGCCGAAGAAGCGATTGCGCGCGCCCGCGCAGGCGAAGGCCCAACCTTAATCGAAGCTTTGACCTACCGCGTGCAAGGCCATTCGTCGTCGGACGACCCAAGCGTGTATCGCGATGCCAAAGAGCCGGAAGAGTGGGAAAAACGTGATCCCCTCAATCGCCTGCGCGCTTACATGAAGCACAAAGGCATGTACAGCGAAGCCGGCGAAAAGGAAATCGCCGACAAATACAACCAACAAATTACCGACGCGCTCGCGTCGGTGGATGCAACGCCACCGCCGTCGGTCGAAAGTATGTTCGACGATGTGTACGAAGAATTGCCGTGGCACATCAAAGAGCAAAAGGCTTGGTTGCTGCAGCAAGCGCGCACCAAGTCGCCGCATCATCATTAACTAACTACGGGATGTTGCATCCCTCGTCGTCGGTTCAGCCGTCGTCACACGTAAGATTTTAAAAGAGAACTACCATGCCAGTAATGAACATCATTGAAGCAGTGCGAGATGCCTTGCGACTCCAAATGCGCGTCGACAAACGCGTCGTTGTACTCGGCGAAGACATTGGAAAATTTGGCGGCGTGTTTCGCGCCACCAGCGGCTTGCATGAAGAATTCGGTGCCGCGCGCGTCATCGACACCCCACTCGCGGAAAACGGCATCATCGGCACCGCCATCGGCATGGCGCTGTACGGCCTGCGCCCAGTGCCAGAGATTCAGTTCAGCGACTTCATCTTTCCGGCCTACGACCAAATCGTCAACGAGCTAGCTAAGTTTCGCTACCGCTCGGGCGGCCAATACCCATGCCCAGTGGTGATTCGTACACCAGTCGGCGGCGGTATTCGTGGTGGTCACTATCACTCACAATCGCCTGAAGCGTTGTTCATCCATACGCCAGGGCTCAAGATCGTGGCACCGTCGAATCCATACGACGCCAAAGGTTTGTTGCTCGCATGCATGCGGCAAAACGACCCGGTGTTGTTCATGGAGCCAAAGCGCATCTACCGCGCCAGCAAAGGCGAAGTACCGGAAGGTGACTACACCGTTGAACTTGGCAAAGCTGCCGTCGTCAACGAAGGCACGCAGATCACCTTGCTGGCCTACAGCGGCATGGTGTCGATCGCAGAAGAAACCGCCAAAAAAGCCGCTGAAATCGGCATCTCCGTCGAAGTTGTCGACTTGCGCACCTTGTTGCCTTTTGACATCGATACGATTTTGGCCTCGGTCAAAAAAACCGGCCGCTGCGTCATCGTGCACGAAGCACCAAAAACCTGTGGCTTTGGCGCCGAACTGATCGCGTCGATTCAAGAGCGCGCAATGGAACACCTCGAAGCACCGATTGCTCGGGTGTGTGGCTTTGATACGCCGTTCCCATACACGCTTGAACATGAATACATGCCCAACGCTGACCGCGTGCTGGGTGCGATCCAAAACACCTTGGCTTGGTAACTCGACCGGCGCACGAGCCGGTCCCTGCGTTTTTTTCCTGCGCCTCGCGCTGCACTCGACCCTGTACTTCCGCTGGAGCATTTTATGGCTTACTCATTCCATCTTCCTGACATTGGCGAAGGCGTTGTTGAAGGCGAAATCGTTGGCTGGAAAGTCAAAGTTGGCGATCGCGTCAAACTCGATCAGCCGATCGTTGAAATCATGACCGACAAAGCGACGGTGGAAATTCCATCGCCGCGAGCTGGTGTCATTGCCAAAATCAATTACACCGACGGCCAAATCTGTCCGGTTGGCCAAGTGTTGCTGGTTATCGACGAAGATGGCGCAGTTGCAAGCACTGCGCATGTCGCGAGCAGCAAAGGCCCCGACCACTCACCTGCCCCGCAAACCATGTTAGCGGCAGGCTTGCCAACGTCGACCGGCTCCGCGCCGAGTGCGACGCCAAGCGCCGCCACCGGCCGTCCAGCGATCGAAGTAATCGATGTATCCGCAACGCGCAGCCGCGTGTTGGCCACCCCGGCAACACGGCGTTTAGCGCGCACCATCGGCGTTGAAATTGGTCGCGTCACCCCAACCGGCAAACACGGCCGGGTCACCACCGCCGACGTAAAATCGTTTGGCGCCAATGGCCCAAGCAATGCAGCTGGCGTTGCGGCCAAAGGCTTTGCCCCGAACACCATCGCCAAAGGCGGCGACGAAGAACGCGTGCCGTTGCGCGGCATGCGCAAGCGCATCATGGACGGCATGACGCGGTCGACGCAAACTGCAGCTCACTTCACCTACGTCGAAGAAATCGACATGTCGGAATTGGTTAGCGTTCGCGACCGCGCCAAAGCTCGCGCCGCCGAGCGTGGCGTCAAGTTGAACTACTTGCCGTTCATCATCAAAGCGGTGGTCGCTGGCCTCAAAAAATGGCCAATGCTCAATGCGTCGCTCGACGAGAGCACGCAAGAAATCGTGCGCAAAAAGTACTACCACATCGGCATTGCGGCCCAAGGTCCACAAGGCTTGGTGGTCACCACGGTGCGCGACGCTGACAAACGTTCGATCTTTGATACCTCGCGCGAAATCGATCGGTTGGCCGAAGCTGTGCGCACCAACAGCGCCACCCGCGATGACTTGTCGGGCTCAACCTTCACCATCTCGTCGCTGGGCAAACTCGGCGGCGTGCTGGCCACTCCGATCATCAACTTCCCTGAAGTTGCGATCATCGGCGTGCACAAAATCGAAGACAAGCCGGCCGTGCGCAACGGCCAAATCGTCATTCGGCAACTGATGAACTTATCGATCTCGGTCGATCATCGTTTGGCCGATGGTTGGGATGCGGCGATGTTTCTGCAGGATGTAAAAACCCTACTGGAAGATCCAACCACCATGTTCATGGAAATGATTTGAGAACGCGTAAGGCGCTGCGGAGCCTCTCGGCTGCGTTGTCGCTTGCGCTTCCGGTCCTCACATACAAGAGTATGCTCCGGTCCGGTTCGCACTCCGCCTTGCCGCCAGGCTTCCTCGCTCGTGCATCCTAGGAGTTTTGCCTGATGCGCAGTTTTGACCGGCTCGCACTCCGCCTTGCCATGCGCGTGCCTCGGAATTTTGGCCCTTGCGCCCACGGGCTTGCGCCGGTTCGCACTGTCGCCTTGCCGCCAGGCTTCCTCGCTCCTGCATCCTAGTAGTTTTGCGTGGTCGCGTTTTACGTAGTGGCGATTTTGCCAGTTCTTAATTCGATACAGTTTTGCCAGAGCGCCGTGTCTTGGCAAAACTGCGAGGATGACCAAATGCAAGGCGCGCTGAGAACCGGACCGCAGTTGGCTCTTGCCAATGAGGACCGGAAGCGGAAGCGCAACGCCGCAGTTGGTCACCGCAGCGTTTTGCCCGGACCGGAAGCGCAAGCGCAACGCACGAGTTGGTCACCGCAGCGTTTTGCCCGCGGTTAGCCGACGAGATAGTTTTGCAGGTCAAAGCTGCGCAGCCGGTTGCGATACTCAAACGTAAAGCCCGGCCATACGGTGGTGTTTTTACCGTCGGGGCGCAGGTACCAACTGTGGCAGCCGGTTTGCCAAATGGTGTTTTTGAGCCGGCCTTGGATACCGTCGTTGAAGTGGCGCTGGACGCTGGCTTTGACATCGACCCAGCGGGCGTTGCTGTCGCGCACCTTGGCGAAGGCGTCGAGCAGATAGTTCATCTGCGACTCCATCATGTAGATCATGGAGCTGTGGCCCAGGCCGGTGTTGGGGCCGAGCATCATGAAGAAGTTGGGGAAGCCGCTGATGGTGGTGCCAAGATACGCTTCGATGCCATCTTGCCATGCGGTTGCAACGTCCATAGGTTTGCCGTCGACGGTGCGGCCGCTCAGCGCAAACGGTGCGGCGGCTTCGGAAGCTTCGAAGCCGGTGGCATATACGATCACGTCAAAATCACGCTGGACACCGTTGCTGTCGACGATGCCGGTTGCGTTGAGGGTTTTGATTGCGTCGGTAACCACGTCAACATGCAGACGCTGAATCGCCGCATAGTAGGTGTCCGAATACAAAATACGTTTACATCCCAGTGCAAACAGCGGCGTCAACTTGGCCCGCAAAGCCGGATCGGCAACACTGGTGTTGAGGTGTTGAATCGCCGTGCCTTCGCGCCATTTGTTGATGCGTGGATCGACGACAAACCCAACGGCCATCGATTCCATCAGCGAATAGATGAGCCCACGCAGGGCCTTTTGCAGCACCGGCCAACGCTCCATCCGCGCTTGCAACGCCACGCTCATCAGCCGCTCTTTGCGTGGCAACACCCACGGCGCAGTGCGCTGAAACACCGTGAGCTGTACAACATCGTCGACGATATTCGGCACAATTTGAATCGCCGAAGCACCGGTGCCAACCACCGCAACACGTTTGCCTTTGATCGAGACGTTGTGGTTCCACCGCGCTGAGTGAAACTGCGCGCCGGCAAACTTTGCACTACCAGGCAGCTTGGGCAACACCGGCACCGTCAGCGCGTGGCCCGACGCTGAAACTAAAAACCGGGCTTGCAGCGAGCCACCGTCGCTGGTTTGCACAGTCCACAACCCCGATTGCTCGTCGAACGTCGCATCGGTAACCGCGGCCGAAAACCGAATATGTCGGCGAATCGCATGCTTGTCAGCGCAGCGTTCCAGGTAGGCCAAAATCTCAGCTTGCGGCGCAAACAACCTCGACCAATGCGGGTTTGGTTCGAACGAATAACTGTAGAGGTGGGCCGGCACATCACACGACACCCCGGGATAGGTATTGTCGCGCCAAACTCCGCCCAGCGACGGCGCGCGTTCGAGAATGGTAAAATCGCGATTGCCGGCTTGCGCCAGGCGAATGCCCAAGCCAATGCCTGCAAAGCCGCTACCAACGATCGCGACGTGCATGATGGGGCTGGTCATGCGGCATGGTGGCTTGCCAACCGCATGGTGTCAACTCGACCGGCAATGGCCGAATGCGCCGAATGCGCCGTCACCGGTTGACCGACTCGGCGGTGACAGCCTAGATTGCCACCGTGAACTTTCCGTATTTTTCCGGCGACGATGAAGCCAAAGCACGCGGCCTTTTTTGCATGCTCGGCGAAGACGGCGCCCCCGTTGCGGGCGATGCCAATGCTGCCTATTTTGCCACCGTTGATCGCACGTTGGCACGGCAATTGTTCGAAGGCATGGTGCGCATTCGGGTCACCGATGCCCGCATGATGGCGTTGCAACGCCAAGGCCGCGTTGGTTTTTACGGTGAAGCCTTGGGCCAAGAAGGTGCCATCGTGGGCTCCGCTGCTGCCAGTGCGCCGCAAGATTGGATCGTCCCTGCCCTGCGCGAAGCCGGCGTTGGCTTGTATCGCGGCATGACGCTTGATTCATACATCGCGCAAATTTTTGGCAACAGCGCCGACCCAAGCAAAGGCCGACAACTGCCGTGCCACCCTTGCGACAAAGCTCACAACTACGTCGTGATGTCGTCGTGTGTGTCATCGCAAATCCCCCACGCCGTCGGCGTTGCCATGGCCATGAAGATCATGGGCACACCAGCTGGCGAACCGGTGCCGGTCGCCTTTGGATTCATGGGTGATGGCGGCACCAGCACCGGCGATTTTCACGTCGCGGTAAACTTTGCCGGCGTCATGAAATCGCCGTGTGTGCTGATCTGTCAAAACAATCAATGGGCCATTTCAACGCCCGGCTCGGTGCAAACCGCCGCCGATACCATTGCAATCAAGGCCCTCGGCTACGGCGTCGAACCGATTCGCGTCGACGGCAACGACGTCTTTGCAGTCTTCGAAGGCGTGCGCTACG
>JAYWHS010001044.1:0-2259 GCA_043777635.1 Kofleriaceae bacterium
AGTTATTTAGAAGTAAAAAAGCACAAGTTAGGGCACATGGAATGAACGAAGCACGCGTAAAAGAAGTGTTGGCGACGGTAAAAGATCCCAACTTTGACAAAGACATTGTTACCTACCGTATTTTCACCGGCTGCGAAGTATCCGGTTCCGATGTATTGGTGAAGCTTGAATTGCCGACGCCGGTGTATCCGCCGGCAGCGTTGCGGGAACTTACCACCCGCATCGAAACGGCCTTAAAAGCCGAAGGTGCGGCGCGGGTGACGGTAGTGAGCAAAACCATCACGGCTCACATTCCTGCGCCGAGTGAAAAAGCGACGCTCAAGGGCCCCAAGAATGTCATCGCGGTTGCCGCAGGCAAAGGTGGCGTCGGTAAATCGACGGTGGCAGTGAACCTGGCGCTGGCGTTGCACCGCCTGGGCGCCAAGGTCGGGTTGCTCGACGCCGATGTGTTTGGGCCATCGATTCCAACTATGCTAGGTGCGCCCGAAGTGCCGGCGCACGCCAGTGAAACGTCGCGCATCGTGCCTGCGATTCAGCACGGGATTAAAGTTATTTCGGTTGGCTACTTCGTGAATAAAGATGAAGCGATTGTGTGGCGCGGCCCACGGGTACACGCGTTGATGCAACAGTTTTTGGGTGAAGTAGAGTGGGGCGAGCTCGACTACTTAGTGATGGACTTGCCACCGGGCACCGGTGACGTGCAGTTGTCGTTGTCACAACTGATCGCGATTGCGGGTTCCGTCATGGTGACAACGCCGCAAGAAGTTTCGATTGTCGATGTGGTGAAAGGCATCGCGATGTTTGAAAAAGTCGAGATTCCAATTCTCGGCATCGTCGAAAATATGTCGTATTACAAATGCCCGGCCTGCGGTCACCACGACGAAATTTTTAGTCACGGCGGCGGCAAGCGGTTGGCACAAGAAATCGGCACTCAGTTTTTTGGTGAAATTCCGATTGATACCCGAATTCGGTTTGGCGGCGACTGTGGCGTGCCAGTGGTGATTGCCAGCCCGGATTCAGAAAATGCGACGCGGTTTATCGAACTGGCCCAAAAAGTGGCGATGGCGGTTGCTGGCAACGTGTTGTCGAAACCGAAAAAGTTACCGCGTTTGTCGGTCATCAAATAGCCCACTACGCGACGCAGCAGCTATGCTGCCGCGATGGCACGAACCTCTCTTTTCGCCGCTCTGCGCCGCCTTGCCGCGCGGGCCCATGCGCAAAACCTATCACGGCACGCGCCCGACGCAACGGCGCTTGCGGCCGACGAGGCCACGACAGCCAGCGGTCTTACTCGTCGGCAAATCGTCGGTGGTGCGCTCGGCACGATGGCGTTGTTGCCGCTGTTGCCGTTGATGCAAGCCTGCGGCGACAACGTTGCAACACCACCGCTGCACATTGCGATTATCGGTGGTGGTATTGCAGGGTTAACCTGTGCCTATCAGCTAAAGCAAGCGGGCGTGGATGCCACGGTGTATGAAGCGGCCGGGCGGGTTGGCGGCCGTATGATGTCAGCGCGTGGCATGGCCGGCGATGGCCAGGTGTTTGAGTTAGGCGGTGAACTCATCGACTCCGATCATGTGGTGGTACAAGCTTTGGCGGCTACGTTTAATCTCACCCTCGATGATTTGCCAGCAGCAACCGCCGGACTCAAGCAAGATGTGTTTTTCTTCGACAATCGCGAACTGAGCGAAGCCGAGTTAGTCGCTGCATTTGCGCCGGTGGCCGCCAAGATGGCCGAGGCCATCGTAGCCTCGGATGCGTCGAGCGAGGAGTTCGCTCGCCTCGATGGCTTGTCGATTCCTCAATGGTTGGAAATTGAAGCCGGTCTGGCCCCAACCTCGCTGATTCGGCGGTTGCTGGAAGTTAGTTATCTCGAAGAATTTGGCTTGGAAGTTTCGCAGCAGTCGGCCTTTAATCTACTCACGCTGATCGATTTTGAGACTGTGGATCCGTTTCGTGTGTTTGGTGATTCGGATGAGCGATTTCGTGTGCATGTCGGCAACGACGCAATTACCAGTGCGCTGGCCGAATCGCTAGCAGGACAAATTGAATTGGATCAGCAACTCGTTGCGGTTGCGCGCGACGGCGATCGGCATCGCCTGACATTGCGTGCTGCTGATTCGACCGAGATCACCGTGCTCGCTGATCACGTAGTGTATGCCTTGCCGTTTTCGGTGTTGCGTGAGGTCGACCTAACTGCGGCGCAACTCTCTGACGTCAAGCGTAAAGTCATTAAGGAATTGGGCTACGGCAGCAACG
>JAYWHS010001045.1:0-2257 GCA_043777635.1 Kofleriaceae bacterium
CAGCTAGAGCAACTCAGCGCGCCCTCGACGATGCGCGTCGAATCGCCACGTTCTACGTGCAAAATGCGCAGGCGAGCTTCGGACGCACCGCCGAGCAAGCACACCGGGCAGATAGGCTTTAGCAGTTCAAAATGTAAAAGTTGCATGCCCTTGCGAGCTTACCCGCCAATGTCGACGTCGGCCGAACACGGTGGGATAATTTTACCGGTTGGGCTCGGAATCGGTGCCACACAGGACGCCCACGCCACCATGTCACCTTGGCGCGCTGCCGGTTTACCGTTGATCATCACCGTCATCGAACCCATCGCAACCAGGCCTGGCCCGCCCGGTACACAGGGTGCCAACGTGCACGGCACCGTCATGGAGCTGATCGTGGCAGCCGCGAGATTATTGATGTTCACATTAGGCGACGTCGCACTAACGATTTGAAACGGTTGCGGCGGATGCGGCAACGGCGTTGGCGTCGGTGCTGGTGGATGAATCGGCGCATGGCAATGCGGCGAATTGTGAAGCACTTTATCGGTCATTCGGGCCGCTGCTGGCATGACCAGATGCTACCGCATTTCGGTCGGCAGCTGGGCTTTTTTAATGATGGCAACCACCAATCAACGATTGTGCACGAGCGCGTCCACGCGCTTTACGTTGCCGGAGGGGTAGGCAAAATTAGTGGTGGCTAAGGCTTTGCTGCAACAAGTACGCAGCTTGTTCGTGTAAATACAAAACAAGTAGGCCCCCGACCATCGCAGCTCCGCCAAAAATCATCAAAAGTTTCCCTCTAGTTTGATTTGACCACGGCTGCTTGGTCGCAAACGCGGCCGGCTTCGCGACCAGCATGACCCCACTCATGAAAAGTACGGTAGGAAAAATCAGTGCAAGTGCAATCGAAATATATGCTGCCCAATTCATCGTGGTTATCCTTTTCGGCTGCCTTGAAAGCTAAAATGTAACCAAAATCTTGGTCCGATAATGTGGCTACCTACCGAGAACGCGGGATGTGTCCGGAAGTCGCGTGGCGCTCCGATGTTTCGGTGAATTATCCAACCGCAGGAACTTCAAGCATCAATTGAGCCAGATCTTCTTGCCCTTGATCCGGACGTCAGACGGACTGTCGAGTTCCATCTCGCCGTCAGATTTGATCTTGAGCTCGCCTTTACTTTCGATCGTGGTCGATGCGCTGGCTTCAACTTTGAAGTCTTTGCATTTGATTTGCAGCGACTCAGCAGCATTGAGTTCAACTTTGACGCCATCGAGAGACAGCACCGGGCCTTCGGCCGTCAACTTGATCCGCAATTCGAGCTGGCCCGAGGCCGCGCGAATCTCCACGGTTTGTTGCCCAGCGTGTTCGACCACGGCAACTTGCCGCCCACCGTCGAGAAACATGCGCCGTTCGTCACTGGTGGGCTCGGTTTGTGCAACGAGCCCTGGCGCTTGCCCCGATTTGCCAGCGTCGTCATCGCGTTGATCAGCCATGGCGTTACGGTAGCACGAGGCTGCGCACCGGCGGTGTGGGAACGAACATTTGCACAATGTCACCGACTGCGATCGGTTGGCCCCACGCCCGCAGTGACCGCGCCACACCTTGGGCCGGCATCACTGCCAACACGTCGTCGCGCATCGCAGCGATCCACGTCGATACGTCGCCCCAACCTAACGGCGCAGCTGGATGCGGTAGCAACTCGCCCATTCGCCGCAACACACTGGCTTTGCATGCAGCGCTAGTGCCAGCAAAAATCACGTCGCCACATCCTGTAGCCAATGGCGCTTGGCCGTTCATCTGAAGAAAACAACGATGCAACGCGCTCAATAGTGGCGGCGCGCTGAGGACCAAAGCCCAAGTATCGCGATGACCAAAACAAGTGTGGGCAAGCTGCGCCGCTGCGGTAAGTTCGGCGGCGGTACGGGCGCTGGGCTCGGCATCGTGCGCGGTTGCTGCCGCCAGGGGGGCTAACGCAACCATGCCCAGCGCATCCCACCATACCGTCTCGACGCTATCGACCAAACCACGGGTGGCAACCCAGATTTCGACGAGGGTTGGCGATTTGCACATAGGCAACTCGGCGGTGAGGGCCACCGCGCGGCGAGACGCTTCACCATGCGATGGATCTGCGAGTTGCTCCGCCACGGCATCAACCTGCGCAGCCCGAAGCAACGCAACGTCGAGCCCTTGCGCGATAATGTCAGCCGTCTGTGGAAACCCAGGCTCTTCGCTGTAGTGAAGCAATGCGTCGAGCGCCGTCGCGGTATGACTTTGCGGCAG
>JAYWHS010001046.1:0-2254 GCA_043777635.1 Kofleriaceae bacterium
CCGCCAAACCCAGCAATCGCAATTGCACCGACGATACCCGCGATCGCGTTGGGCACATCACAGCGCAAGACTTCGTCGCCGGAGAGCACGGCGGTTGCAGTTTGGCCTTGCAGCCCGACTTTCAAATCGGTAGCCAACGTCAAGCCCGACGCTGGCAGCATGCGCCCGGTACACAGTGTGGTAAGGCTCGCGCCATTGCGCTCGACCAATGTGACCGGTTGATTGGGTTGAATCAACCACCCGAGCCATGATGCCGGGCCTCGATAGTGCATCGCAACAGCAAACCCGGCGGTGGGCGCAGCGAGGGCCACCACTGCTTGCACAGTGCCAACCGAACGCCGTGGCCCACCCACCACTGAGAACACCGTCGGCGCAGGCCCGGGCCCCGACACCACAAACTGATTGGCCGGAATTGCCAGTTCGGCGTTATCGAGCGGCGTCAAACTAGTATCAGATAGCCCAGGACTCAACAACACCGACGCCGTGAACGGGCCGACCAACGATGGCCGATAGCGCCATGCCGCTGCGATCGCTACGCCATTGTCGACGCCACCGACTACCAAGATGCTGCCATCGCGCAAGCGTTGGGTGGCAAGTTCGTCCCGCACTAGCAGCGGATCGCCGATGGGTGTGAGCGCACGAAACGAGCTGGTGGTTGGGTCGAACACAGACAAGCCAGCGCCGCCACTGGCGACGACAACCAAGCCATCTTCTTGCAAGGCTAACGATGGACCGCGTCGGGACCGATCTGCCGTGATCACACGCGTCGTCGCAGCACCCGGGATCACCAGCGCGATCGCATCCGATGCTGCTGCCGTCGGCGCGGCAAACCCAGTGAGAGTTGCGCCTGAATCAAGTGCGATCGCTCGGCCGCCGGCCGGCAACATCATAACCGCCCCGGTCGCAAGGTCCATGCGCTCCGCAGCAACGCTTGGCAACCCTTGCAGCGTCACACCGCCCACCACCAACAAGGCGGGCCCACGACTAACCGTGGCCGGCTCTAGCACCACGTCCGGTCCGACGTGATCAAGTGCAAGATTGCCCAATAAGCCAACTTCATCCGCCGCGATATCGACGAGCAACACCCGCGCCGCAGCATCACCGATACATGCGCCTTGGCTTGCCGAGCGGCAACCACCGACCACCGCGACACGGGTGGCATCTACGGCTACCGCTGCAAATTGCCAGCGCGGCTCAAACACCCGAGGTTTACCGAATTTCTGAGTTACCGGATCAAACAACGCGTAAGCACCTGTGCCCGCAGCGAACAAAGCGACCCGACCATCAGGCATGGTGGCAAGTGCGGAACCTTGCAGCGTACTGGCACTGGCAAACACCGCCGGTAGGTCAACCAATGCAAATCCATTTTGAACTGGATCAAAAAACTCTGCGCTGACTAGCGCGCCCGAGGGCCCAAGCCCGCCCACTACCAACGCGCCGTTTCCCGCTGCAGCGATCATCGGATGCCGGCGGGCCTGTTGCAAATCAGGCAACGCACAACCACCGCCGGGCGGCGCCATATACACTGGTACTTGGCTGCCATCGGGTAAGGTCCCGAAATCCAAGGGTGCGGATTTACCAACCGCGCGGACTACCCCACCTGAGCCGATGAGTTCGACCGTGAGTTGCCGACTGTTGGCAGGAAAGTCAGCGATATCAAAAGACGCCACGCTGCCATCGAGCGCGAGCGACCGGGTAACTTCACGATCGCCGGTCTGGGCGGTAATCAACAGCAACCGGCCATCGGCCGCACGACCACATGCGGCGTTGCGACCGTATACTGGCTGCAATCCTACGCGTGGCACGGTGTCGCCACAGGCAACGAGTGCTAGCCCCAGGCAGCCAAGCCCAACCACGCCGGCAACGCCCAGCCGGCCCGCGCGCGCGCCGTGCGGCATAGCCGCGAACGTGCCGGGGTTGCGACGGTACGAAGGCATGCGCACATGATACACTCAAACCGCAATGTCCGAAGTACCGACGACATTCGGCAAGTATTACTTGACCGAAAAGCTCGCTGTCGGCGGCATGGCCGAGATCTATCTGGCCAAGTTGATCGGGCCGTCTGGTTTCGAAAAGCTGCTCGTCATCAAACAGATCATGCCGCAATGGAGCGGCGATTCACAATTCGTCGATTTGTTTGTCAACGAAGCCAAAACGTTAGTCGCCCTAACCCATGGCAACATTGTGCCGATCTATGAGCTGGGCGTTGTCGACCAAATTTACTTCATCGCCATGGAGTACATCGACGGCATTA
>JAYWHS010001047.1:0-2253 GCA_043777635.1 Kofleriaceae bacterium
TGAAAAAAGACGGCGTGGTTTTGCCGGCGTGGGTCGACAAAATGAAGGCGTCGGGCGCAACCGGATTTGACCAAGATGCGAAAATCTTCGACGCTGCCAGAGGCGACTACCTGCCGCTCGCCGTCGACGCTCGCGAAATCACCCTCGACGTTATGCGCAAAGGCGGCGCACCGGTGCTCAAGAACTCTGGCGCTGAAGCGTGGGACTTGGGCGACGGTATCTTGGGCTTAACGCTCAAAACCAAAGCCAATTCGATCGACGCCGATGTCATCGCGATGATCAACCAGGCCGTGGAACGTGCGGAAAAAGAATTCCGCGGCATGGTGATTTACAACACCGGCGACTTTTTCTGCGTCGGTGCCAACCTGTTCGCCGTGGTCATGGCCGCGCAACAAAAACAATGGGACGGCCTGCGCGAAATGGCGCGCGGCTACCAATACGCAACCCAACGCATGAAGTACGCAACGGTGCCTGTGGTCGCTGCGCCATACAACATGACGCTTGGTGGCGGTTTGGAAATGTGCTTCGGCTGCGACGCGGTGCAAGCCGCTGCCGAGACCTACTCCGGGCTGGTTGAAGTCGGCGTTGGCCTGATTCCTGGCGGCGCTGGCACGCTCAACATGTTGTGGCGTGGCCTCGAAGGCGTGCCGGAAGGTGTCGAAGCCGACACCTCGGCGTTCGTCAATCAGACGTTCAAGAATATCGCCTTGGCCAAAGTTGCAACCTCAGCCGAAGAAGCCAAAGCCTTCGGATTTTTCCGTCGCGACGACGGTGTTTCGTTCGATCGCTCACGGCAATTGCACGAAGCCAAACAACGCGCCATCGGCTTGTCGGCGGCGTATCACCCACCTGTACCACGCGCGTACAAGCTGCCTGGTGAGTCGGGTATTGCCACGCTCAAGATGATGGTGAACACGCTGGTCGCTGGCGGTTACGCTTCCGAGCACGACGCCAAAATCGCCAACAAGTTGGCAGTTGTGTTGTGCGGCGGCGCATCGGGTTCGACGCACGAAGTCACCGAAGACGAAATCCTGGAATTGGAACGCGAAGCATTTGTCAGCTTGTGCGGCGAGCCGAAGTCGCAAGAGCGGATGCAATTTATGCTTATGAACCAGAAGCCTCTCCGCAACTAAATACCTGTGCTCCCAACTAGAACCATGCGATCCATCCCGACTAACTGCGTTGCAGCTGCGCTTCCGGTCCTCACGTACAAGAGTACGCTGCGGTCCGGTTCTCGCTGCGCCTTGTTATTCGGTCGCCTCGCCTGGTTTGCCCGATCGCGCGAGATCGGGTTCGCCTGCAAAGTTCACAAAACGTGAGCCCGTTGAACTCCCACAAAACCGTTATTACGCTCTGCGATGCAGAGTTTCGCTAGGAGAATTTTATGCAAGACATCATTATTGCCGACGCTGTTCGTAGTGCTGTAGGTCGTGGCCACAAGGGCTCACTATCGACCAAACGGCCAGATGAATTGGCCGCCGACGTCATTCGCGGCCTGATGGCGCGCAACCCGCAAGTACAAGCGTCGATGATCGACGATGTGGTGCTCGGCTGCGCCATGCCTGAAGGTGAACAAGGCCTCAATGTCGCTCGGTTAATCGCGCTGCTCGCCGACCTCGGCCAAGACGTGCCAGGCCAAACCATCAATCGCTTCTGCTCGTCGGGCTTGCAAGCGATTGCCACAGCGGCTGGGCAGATTGCCTTCGGCTCGTCGGAGATTGTCCTGGCTGGCGGCGTTGAATCAATGACCTCCGTGCCGATGACCGGCTTCCACATCTCGGCTTCGCCGGAGTTGATGGAAAAGATGCCGGGCGCCAACACGCCGATGGGAATCACCGCTGAAAACGTTGCCAAACGTTTTGGCATCACCCGTGAAATGCAAGACAAGTTCGCTTTCGCCAGCCAAATGAAGGCCAAAGCGGCACTTGAAAAGGGCGTATTCAAAGCCGAAATCGTGCCCGTCCGAGCCATTGGCTTTAACGGCAGCGAACGCGTTTTCAAAGACTTTCTCGTCGACGAATTGCCACGCGCTGAAACCACCCTCGAAGGCTTAGGCAAATTGCCGGCAGCATTTTCGATTGGCGGCTCGGTTACGGCTGGCAATGCGTCGCCACTATCCGACGGTGCAGCGGCCGCGTTGGTCATGAGCGCAGCGAAAGCCAAACAACTGGGCATCAAAGGCCTCGGCTATTTGCGCAGCTTTGTCACCGTCGGTGTTGATCCTGAAATCATGGGCATCGGGCCGCTACCAGC
>JAYWHS010001048.1:0-2253 GCA_043777635.1 Kofleriaceae bacterium
ACGATATTGGCGTCGGCTGGCACGTCGGTGGGCAACGGAGAAAAATCGAGCGCATGCGGTGGTTGCTTCAAGTTGGTATCGCCGCCGATGCAATTTTGATCGATGCCGTCGTCGGGGATTTCCGCTGCGCCGGGGTGAATCGCGGCGTTGCTATCGTCGCAATCACCACCTGCAAAAAACCGCGAAAAACCATCGTGATCACGGTCGATGATCACGCGCCGCAGTGCGCGGGCCAAGGGGCCGCCAAGGCCGGTGTAACTACTGGCGGCTTTCATGGTGTCGGCACGATTGCCAGCGACAATGACGATCACCAGCGCCATAATAGGCGCGCAGATCATGGTTGCGATGCGGCGCCTGCGACGGATCTGGGCAACCCATTCGACCAGCCGCGCCGACGGTGCGATCGTGCCGATGACAAATAAGCTCCACACCAACACCACCAAAGGAGCGCGCAACGGTAACAAGCGCAACGTTGGCCAGGCTTTCCATGCTGCCAAGCCCAGCCCGACGCTGATGAGGCCGGCGGCCAACAGCAACGGCGACCACACCGAAGTAAGAGGCCGCGCCGCAGACACGCGTACGACGAGCTTGGCCAGCACGACTTCGATGGGCCGTGCCGCGATAAAAGTGACAATGATGGTAACCACAAGAGCGACGACAGCGCCGAGCATGGACGCCACCACGACCAACGCGAAGTTTTTGCGGTGGGCCAAATTGAGCATCAGCACATGATAGGTTTGGTAGCTGGCCAACCCCAACAACGGCAGTCCCGCTAGCACCATGGCATTGCCGACTTGCGTGCGCGCTGGGGCAGCGCAGCGAGTTTGCCTATGGTGGGCGCTGGCAAAACGCAGCAGATCCCCGAGCCGGGTGCCACGCGCCATCAGTAACCAGCCGCAACCAACCATCAGCCCTGCCACCGCGCCTGCTACAGCATCGACGCTAGCCGAGTACAACAGCCAGCGAAATTTGGCGGCCCACGCTGCGACAAATTGCGAACTGGCGCGCCAAGACCAAAGTGCATCGATCGCGCCAGTGGCAAGGCCAGCCAAATACCCGGCGACGCAGAAGATCCCGATAGCGCGCCGCAACGACGCGGCGGACAGGCCCACGGCGGGCGTTGATACAGCAAAATCCGTGGCCATGCTGGCGCATGGTAGCGCAGTCCGCGCCATGCTCAAAGTTCACCTGGCCCTTGGTTTTGTGCGCTCAAAAGTCTACCGTTGCGCCGATGTCAGGCCCACTAGTACGCCGTGCTGTGCGCTTTGCGCCGCTGGTCCTTGGTGCGGTCCTGCTGGTCTGGCATTCGCTGCAATATAACTTTGTTACCGACGACGCCTACATCTCGTTCGTGTTTTCACGCAACTTCGCAGAGCATGGGCAGCTGACCTTTAACCTCGGTGACCGAGTGGAGGGTTACACTAACTTTTTATGGACGTTCTTGATGGGCGTGCTGATGCTGGTTGGGGTCAACCCCGAATGGTCGTCGCGGGTGTTGGGCGCGTTGTGTGCTCTGGTCACGTTGTGGGTGGCCTTTGGTTTGACCGAGCGGCTGTTGGGTCGAGCCACAGCGTGGGCGGGGCTGCCTGCGATTTTACTCGGTGCATCGGCCGGTTTTGCATGTTGGACCTCGGGTGGTTTGGAAACCCAACTTTTTACCATGTTGGTAACGATCGCGATCGACGGATATGTCGAAGGTAGTAACGCGACGCACGCTTCAGTGCGCCCGTGGATTCGCATGGGTATTGCGTTGGCGCTCGCGGCGATGACCCGTCCCGAGGGCTTGTTGATTGCAGCGCTGATCGGCGTTCATCGTTTGGTCGTGTTGCTGTGGGCGCTGCGCGTTGCTGCGCCATCGTCGACCTTGTCGTCGGTAGTACCGAACCCGCTGGCCGCACGTTTTGTTGGCAAGCGTGGCCTGCAGCGTTGGCTGGCGGTCATCGGCAAACCTGAAATTGCAACGATGGTGGCGCTGCTCGCGCTATGGGCGCCGTGGTTTGCGTGGCGTTGGTGGTATTACGGTTGGCCGTTTCCTAATACCTACTATGTAAAAGCTCACGGCCCGTGGGTGACTCCGTCGGCGGCGAAAATCATGTGGGATAACGGTTGGTACTACATCGCGGTGTGGGCCAAGCAGATTCAGCTAATGTGGGCTGCGCCATTTATTATCGTTGCAACCATTTCATCGACGCGCAGCGCCGGGCCACGGCGGACGTTTGTTAGCCTCAGCTGGTTGATCGGCGCGGTGTACAT
>JAYWHS010001049.1:0-2248 GCA_043777635.1 Kofleriaceae bacterium
AGATCGCTCGATCACGGTCGTCGCCACGGGTGGTTCGGCTGACGATCGCAGTTGCGAGGGCGGCGCGCGCGTCGTCGACTTTTTCGAGGGTTACGCCGGCCGGTAGTGCAGCTATGCGGGTTTCAAATTGCGCAGCAGCGGTGACGGCACGCTCGATCACAGCGTCGATGTCGCGAACGATGGTCGGGCCACCGGTAGCAAGCGAACGCCGTGAAGATGTTTGCCAACGGCTGGTCGGGCGCCAAACATCGACGAGCGGATGCAACGCGGTTGCAATATCGAGCAACGTGCGCAGGCCGGGCTGCGGCACTCGGTTGAGGTTCTCGATTGGGGCCAATGTCACCGATGTCGCAGCGCCGTGCTGGGCAGCGAACGTCAGCAACTCGCCGATCGTCAGCTCAAGGCCGGGTGGGGTGATCGCCAGCATGGTCGCGCGCTGTTCGAGGGCCTGGCCCAGTTGTGCGTGCTCGGTGCGAACCTGCGCAGCCTCGTCGGCGGCGAACGGCACGCGTCCAGTCGCTTCGAGCCGACCGGCGATGTGGGCGTACAGCGGCTTGCGATCTTCGTGGACGTCGTGGACAACTGCGAGGGCTTTACCCAGGCCAATCGAAGTCATGCGCTGCCGCACCACGTCGAGTGCTGCGCGTTTTTCGCAGACCACGGCCACACGTTCGCCACGGCGCAGCGCTTCGGCTACCAGGTTGACGATCACCTGACTTTTGCCGGTGCCCGGCGGTCCATCGACGACGGTAGCACCGTGGCGTCGCGCTTCACTGATGACCAAGCGCTGCGATGGATCGGCAACGATGACGGGTGTCCAGTCGCTGTGGTCGCTGGAGCTTGCAATGCCGGCCGTGTTGACTTGTGCGGCCAGATCACCAGGCAGCAGCGTGCTAGCCGCAGCAAGCAGCGCACTCACATTGGCGTCGGGCTTGCTGAGATCTTGCAGCAACCCGTCATAGTCCTGAAGTAGATCGGAGCTCGACTGTGGGAACAACCCTAGCACTGCGGCTTCTTCAATCGTGACTTGCTCGGCGTTAGCGAGCGCGTCTTCGTCGGTGAGATCGCCAAAGGCTTGCAGCGCGGTTGGTCCGTCGTGGGTAGCAAGGCCAACGTCGGCAAGCCGTTGCCGCACTGCTTCGGGCCCGCCTTCGGGTGCACCCGCGAGCGCTTCAAGTTCATCCGAAAGCTCGTCGGAGTATGCAAAGCCGCGCTTGTTGAACGCCAGCCGGATGAGCGACTGGTTGGCGATCGGCAGCTCGTCGCGACGAGGATCAAGGCGAAAACCGCCAGCACCGGATCCATCGCGTACTAGCTCAACTGGATACAGCACGAGCGGCGCGCGGATCAGATAGCCGGCGACGACGCCGGTCATGAACGGGTAGCCGACGTAGAGATCGTGAGCGCCGGTTTCTTCGGCGCAGTTGGCGTCTTCGCGGGCAAGTGCAAGCAAGTCGTTTGCAACGGTGCTTGCCGCGCCGTGTTTGCCAGCATCGCCGGCTTCGACGACACGCACTGATTTGCGGGCGCGGACCTGCGCTAGCACACGCTCGCCTTGGCCGACCGAAACTTTTTCAAGCGCCATGAGATCGAAGGCGCGTCCGCGCCGTAATCCGCGCAAGCGCACCGACGGGCTACGGCCGTCGCCCGAGACTAGTTGTTCGCGCAGGCGGCGCAGCGCTGCGACGAGCGCGGCGTGCGAGGCTGGTAATGGTGCCGCTGCCGGTTGCGGCGCTTCGCGCTGGGCCGGTCTAAGCACCAACCGATCGTCGAGGCCGAGATCCGCGAGGGCTGGCGAGGCTTCGACGTGATGGTGGGTGAACGCAGCCGCGAGCTTGGCGATCAGCTCGTCGGTGCGGCGCTCGGCCCCGAGCAAGCGAAGCAAGCGACGTAGGGTGATTGGGGTTTCGCCTCGACGTCGGACACCCGTGAGAAACGTTTGCATCGCATCGTCGACATCACCGCGCCGAGCTGGCAACGGCTTTTCGAGCGGTGGCAGGCGCGTGAGATCGAGCGAAATGCCATGGGCCTTGTACATCGCGGCTAACGTGCGCGCGAATTGCGTGCGCACGCCGAGAGTTTCACCGATTTCCAAGACCATACTGATCTCGCGTGGATGCACCGCGCGGTCGACAATCATAATGTCGAACAGCAAGTTCAAAAGCGGCAAGCCGAATTCCTCGGCACTGGGCCGCAGTACCGCTGCAGTTTCCAGGAAGCGATCGATTGCAAACGCTGGGTCCAGATA
>JAYWHS010001050.1:0-7484 GCA_043777635.1 Kofleriaceae bacterium
CATGAGTAAGGCGTTCGTTGGTCTGCCGCTGCGGTTCGTTCGGAACGAACGAGCCGTCGTCAGGTGGTCCAGGCAACGTTGCTGCGCGGCTGGTAGCAACACGAGACACCGGTCGCGACCGACGCGTCTAAGTGCGCTGCGAGCTCCGGCAGCGCAGTGGCAAGATAGGTAATGGCGTGACGGATCGTACGCGTGACGTTGAGGCGGGCCCGCTCCGTGGTCGAGCCGGTCCGCCGCGGCTTGCCGCCAAGGCCCGTAGCCCGCGCGAGCTCCTTGAGCAGCGCGTCGCGCTCGGTGCTGCATTTCGCGTGTAACGCGCCGTCATGCTTGGCTTCGGCGGCGTCGAGCTGCTCGTCAAGATCAGAAAGGCGCCTTCGGTACTGCCGGAGCGCTTCGCGATCCAGCGTTGGCCCAGCATCGCCAATCGGAATCGGATCTTCGGTCGGTGCTGCGATGAGCGAAAGGGCGGGCACTTGTATGCACGGTCGAGCGACAAGCTCGCGGAGGTGCCAAAGCCCCTTCATGTCCGGAACGTGGACGCTCGTGCCGTTGAACGCGATGTACCAGACACCACTCTGGGGCCGGAGCGTTGCACTCAGCGTGGGTTCGACGCGCGATGTGCGCGCGAGCAGCTCGGCGATTTGCTGCGCGGTGGTTTCGTCGCGAAGCTCGTGCGCGATCGGCAGGGCTTCTCGCAACAGCTTCGATGCCATTGCTAGCTCGCTCTGTTTTGCTGTTACCCGCGCCAGCGCGAGCAAGTTCCGAGGCATTGAACCGTGGATCGTGCCTACGTTCACCGCGTTAGTCTCCCGCCGACAATTCAGCGCGCGTTCCCAGAACCCGCGGGATTCGTCGAGCAACCCGCGCTCCTCCCAGATTTCTCCCAAACTGTTACAGGCGACCATTTCCCCGACAGCGAGCCCGCGCCGGTGAAATAGCTCGGCGCACGCAGTGAAGATCGCGATGGCGGTGTCCACGTCACCGGCGGCGCGCTTCGCGTTGGCCACGTTCCACATAGCGAACCCTTCGGGCCACGCCCCGCATGCGTCCGGATGCCGGCGCACGATTGCGAGCCCAGCCTCGGTGCGCGCCACGGCGGACTTCGTATCGCCGTTGAAGACATCGCACTCGCCGCGCAGGCACAGCAGCATCCCAAGAATCGGCGGCGGCACGCTCGCGGCGGCAAGTAGCTCGATACCAACGTCAATGGACCTGGCCGCGGTTGACCAGTCCTCGGTGTCTTGTGCGATGAGGAAACCATGGGCAAAGCGCGCCGTGGCGCGGAGTTCGGACGGCGCATCTGGCTCAGCCGCGAGCGCTTGCTCGATCCAGCCAATGCCTTCGCCGAGCCTGCCGCGAATCCACCAAGATGGGAACAGTGTGGCCGCAAGCAAAAGCGCTGTCTCCGGCTCGATCAGCACAAGTCGCGCAAGTGCAACGCGCAAATTGTCGTCGATGTGTGTGAGCACGTCGAGGTGGGGCCGCTCGGACTCCGTCATCAACCCGCCGCAGGCCTGCAGGGCAACGCCGAGGTAGAAGCGTGCGTGACGTTCACGGATAACGTCGAATTCGCCAGCGGCGGTGAGCTGCTCGGTGGCGTACTGACGGATGGTTTCGAGCAATTGATACCCACCGCCATCGCTGAGTTTTAGCAGCAGCGACTTGTCGACGAGTCTGGCGGTGAGATCCGCGACTCGCGCGGCGACCTGGCCGTCGGTCGCGCAGACTGCTTTGACCGCACTGAGGTCGAATCTACCGGCGAAGACACCCATTCGGTGGAGCAGGCGCCGCTCGTCCTCGGTGAGCAGCGTGTCGCTCCATGCCACGGTGGCGCGCAGGGACCGTTGGGTCCCATCGGTGCGTCGTGCGGGCTGCGGGAGCAACGTGAAAAGATCATCGAGATGCGAGGCGATGTCTTTGAGATCGAGTCCGGCCACTCGCGCGGCTGCAAGCTCGATCGCGAGTGGCAGCCCGTTGACGCGGCGGCAGATGTCGCCGAAGAGTCGGCGGGCAGGCTCGGTATCGAGCGCCCCGAGCTCCAGCGTTCCCGCACGCTCTCGAAATAATTGCACCGCTGGGCTTGCTGTAACCTCCTCGGTGCTTGCGTCGGCATCCGCTACGGCGAGCGGGGCGAGGCGGTACGTTACTTCGCCGTCGATCCACAACGGCTCTCGACTCGTCGCGAGAATTCGAAGCCGGGGCAGGCGCGCCGTCAACGCCGCGGCGAGATCCGCGACGGCGGACACGACATGTTCGCAATTATCGATCACGAGCAGCACATCGCGTTCGGTCAACCAATGCGTCAGCGCCTCCTCGTAGGACTGCCCACCCGACCTCGGCAAACCGAGCTGGCCGGCTACCTCGGCCGCAACGAGATCCGCCGACCGCAACGAGCCGAGCCAAACGATGGTCACGCCGCCAGGGAAATCCTGGTAACACGCCGCCGCCACCGCGGCTGCTAGCGCCGTCTTGCCCACGCCTCCAGGTCCGAGCAGCGTTGTGACCGGAGCTGAGGTGACGCTCTCGGTAACCTCGCGCATCTCGGTGTCTCTACCGACGAGTCGCCGCGGGCGTGGTAGGGTCGGGCTCGAATTCGGCGGGTTTGCGCGCACGGGCTCGGAGTTGCTCACACGCCACTTTCGCACACACGTCCTCGCGCTGGCAATGTCGGCAGGTGCGCACGCTCGATGTGCTTGATCGTATGGGCCCGGATATCCAGGCCACGGCGATTGATATTCGCCAACGGGCTTAGCGCATGGAGTTTCTTAACCCCAGTTCATGGTTCCGTTTGTCATCGCCCGATCGCCTACGTCTACGCGACGCGACGATTGCTCGCGGTGCTTACCGTGCTCGACGGACTCGCCGTCGGATTGCCGACTGTACTGGCAGTGCCGCTAGCGCCGCCGGCACTCGCACTGGCAACGCCGCCACGCCGGACTTCGGTGATGCGAACGCCTAAGCCTTGCAAGACGCGCTTGGCCGCGGCCCGCTGCTGTTGCCAATCCGCTACTAACAAGGCGCGAATGCGGCGGCCATGTTCGGATTCACCTGACGGCAAGCGTTGCGTCAGGGCCGGCACCAAGGCCACCACCGAAGTGCCACGTTTACGTAGTTTGCCGATGGCACGACGCAAAGCGTCGGTGTCTTCGTCGAAACCGGCGAGGTCGGTGAGCAAATACACGATGTCAACCCGGCCCTCGATACGGCCGACGGCATCGGCTAAACCAATCGAGCGGCGGCCGTGTTCCCAATGGGCGCGGTACGGCAGTTCGATGCCTCGCAAGCGACAGAATTTGCGCAGTGCCACTAACTGTTTGTCGGCGTCGTGGCAGTTGCCCAACATGCGGCGCAACGAACCTTGTTTGTCGCGGGTTAACACCGCGTCGACGAGGCGATTGGTAATTTTGCCAGTCACCGCAATATCGTAGAGTTGGCCATCGGCGCCAGCGACGATGCTGTTCCAGCGCGGGTCATCAATCGCAGGTCCGGCAGGCACGCGCACATCAATGGCTTCTTGATGAGCCAGATACCGCGCCACTTGCCCAACCAATTCGCCAGCGGTCACGTCGGTTAAGTCGTCATCGACGATGCAGTTGGCTTCCAACAAGCGATCGACGATTTTTAAGTAGTGATGATGCCCGGTGTCAATCGGCGCTTCAAATACCGGCCGTGCATCAAACCCGATGAGGCCCACTCGGTCACCACGTTGGGTGGCCTCGTGCGCGATGCCGGCTGCAGTTTCCAACGCCCAATCGAGCGAGGTGCCGCCTTGTGGGCCTTGTCGCATATCTGCGCCGATATCAAGTAGTACCATCTGCGTGCACACGATTTCGGTTTCCAAATCGCGCACCATCAGCCGGCGTTTACGAGCCGAGGCTTTCCACGCGATGTACTTAAATGAATCGCCGGGTACATGTTCGCGAATTTCGCGCAGTTCACCGGCCAAGCCGCGACGACGGACCTGGTGCAAGCCAGCTCGTTCATGAGGAGCCGCACCGATGGCGCGAGGCGCAGCGCTCCGGTACGGCATGCCGCGCGGATACACTTTTACGGCGATGGGATTTGGAAAATAGGCTTCGATATCAAACAGCCCGAGTGGATCGCCGAAGATCAACGAAGCGCCGTGTAAATGCCAATAGCCGCAGGCGCGAGCCACCGCACTGGTCACACATTCCACTTGTTGGCCGCGGCCGATGCTTGCAATGGGTGGAGTGTCGACGGCGATCGGCGAACTGCTTAAGATTGACGTCGAGAGTATGCGCAAGCGGCGCGAGCCATGGTTGCGATAGGCAATGTGCAAAGAAAACGCACGCTCAGCGGTCAGCGCACCGCCGGCGGTGTCGGAGGGGGCAATCCACCACGACAGTTCGACCTTTTTGCGGCGCAACATGATCGCGACCGGAAAAAATCCAAGATGCAGAGCCAGCAACACTGCCATCATCATGCCACCCATGGCGACCAATGGCGGCGAGGCAATGACCGCGCCTACGGCAACGAACATCAAGGCGCTACCCAGCACCCAACGTCCGCGACCGGTTAAGCGTGGAATCATGCGTTGCGTTTCGGCGTTTTGAACGGCACTTTGTCGAGAGCTTCAGCAATGATCGCAGCGCCAGTGGTGCCTTCGAGTTCGGCATCGGGCACGACGATGACTCGGTGGCCGAGCACCAGCGGCGCCAAATAACGGACATCGTCGGGCAGGGCGAAGTCGCGACCTTTGCTCAAGGCCATGCCTTTGCTGGCGTGCATCAGCGCGAGTGCCGCGCGTGGTGACGCGCCGAGATACACTTTGCTGTGATCGCGGGTGAACTGCACCAACGCCAAGATGTAATCGACTAATTCTTCGGCGACAAACACCCGTTCGCCGAGTTTTTGTAACGCCAACACATCGGCTGGGCCAATTACCCGGGCGGCCGGTTGCGGTGCGCGATCGTAGGTTTCTAACATGCGCTTTTCATCCGCCGCCGACGGATAGCCAAGCTTAAGTTTGATCAGAAATCGATCGACTTGGGCTTCGGGCAACGGATAGGTGCCTTCTTGTTCGATCGGATTTTGGGTGGCGAGCACCATAAACGGTTCGGCCAAGACCCGGGTTTCGCCTTCAATCGTGACTTGCCGCTCGGCCATCGCTTCGAGTAGTGCACTTTGGGTTTTGGCCGGCGCCCGGTTGATTTCGTCGCCGAGTAAAATGTTGGTGAACACCGGGCCTTCGCGCAGCACAAACGTATTGTTGCGCATGTCGAGGATGTTGGTACCGGTGATGTCAGATGGCAGCAGGTCAGGCGTGAATTGAATTCGGCGAAAGTTACAGCCAAGCGTATTGGCAAAGCCTTTGACGAGCGTGGTCTTGGCTACCCCGGGCACGCCTTCGACCAAAACGTGACCGCGGGCGATGAGGGCAGTGAGGATCGCTTCGGTGATCGACGGCGCACCGAGGAATACACGGCCCACTTCGGCGCCGATCAGGCGGCAGATTTCTGCGGCTTGCGCGAGCTGGCCCGCATCTATGGTGACTCGTTCGGTGGTCATCGTGCTGTTGTCCTTCGTATCCTGCGTTACGCTTCGGTTCCCAATGAGTTGCCCAGATTACGACAGAGCGCAGCACAATCGTCGTACAGGGCGTCGAATTCGCGCTTGCTCATATGGCCACCGCCCCACGGTGCAGCCGCTTGGCCGCGCGACGGCAAACGGCGCAACCGCTCGCTAACCCGCTGATATGCGGTCGCTGCGTTTTGGCCATGGCCATCGCGCAGTAGATCGGCAAGCAGCGCGTCGGCCACGGTAAAAAGTGGATCGGCTTTACCGATGGTTTGGGTCAGCACGGCTTGCACTCGATCACGCAACAGGCAGGCGGAAATCAAATGTGGCTCGTTGGCGCGCTGGGCTTGGCGCGCCATCACAAAAGTATCGTCGAGTCGGGTCGGGCGTTGCAGTGCGAGCCACGCTCCATCGGGGCGCGGCCCTTTGCGCCATGGAATCGCCAAGGCCAACAAGCCTATGAGTAATAATCCCGCGCCGATGCCCAACGCCCGCATGGCACCCGGCACCAACAGCCAGGTGCTGCGTTCATCAAGCCAACGATTGATATCTGCGACTGAGCGCGACATCCGGCTGGCGTTGCCATCGTCAATGTAGGGTCGGGCTTGGCCGTACATCGGCACGTCGCCGCGCACGACGACAACCCGTTTGGCGCGGCCATTGCGGTCGAGCCAATGCAACATGTTCACCACCACGCGCAGGTTGCCGGGGAATTCGAGCATGCGATTGATGAAGATGCTGGGGTCCGCGACGGCGACAAACCGTCCGGTGCCGCGCTCGCCAGCGACGATAAGTGCACCGTCGGGAAAGCCGGCGATCACGGTGCCGCCAGCGAGATGGCCCAGCGCGGCCGGGTGATTGGTAACGATGGGTTCAACGTCAAGCGCGATAGGATGCCCAGGGGTTACCGTTGCAATGGGGGCCCAGGTTCGGCCTTCGTAATAATTTTCTGCACGCAAGGTCGCGAGGTCGAGGCGAATGGCGCCAATGCGCGCCAGTGCGTTTTGCGCTTCACCAAAATCGTCGGCAACAATGACGTGTCCGCCAGCTTGAATAAAGGCATCGAGTTGCGCTGGGTCCACGGTTTGTTGTGGGTACAAAAAGACTAAGATTTCGGCTGCACCTAGGTCGCCCCATTCGAGCTTGCTGACTTCGCTAAACTCGAAGCCCATCCCGATCACCAAATCGCGGAATTGCATCAGGCCATTCCAGTTGCTGTTTGCTGGATCGTAGTCGCTGGAAATGGCTTCAAAGCTGGCTGGGTCGGAGCCGCCTGGCTGCGCGACCACAGGCGCAACTGCCAACGCTAGCATGAGCGCCGACGCCAGCAGGGTGACTACCACCGGGTGTCGGCACCATGTGCGGGGGCTCGCGCTCATGCCATCTCACGTTTCAGTTGCGCAACACTTTGCTGCAGATACGCCATGCCGCGCTGCAACGGCGCTGGCGTCGTCATGACGATGAGCGCGTAATAACCTTGGTCGACGGCCTGCACCATAATGTCAAACTTCTGGTGTTGCGCCACGAAAGACTGCACGGCACCATAGTGCCATGTGCCAAACGCAGCGCGCATCAGTGCCAGCAGCACACCATAGTGCGCGGTGATCAGCGCCCATTCGTCCGGGTCGGCTGTTGTGAAACTATCAACCATCTCGCCGTCCGATGCCGCGAACGCGCCGCCGACCATGCCGGGAACTTCTTCCACCATGGTGCGTAAGATTTTAGCGAACGGTGTCATCGTGGGGCCGGCAACGTTTCACTACTCGGATCGAGTAGGGCATTGACCGAGTCGGAAACCACGGCTCTGGCGCGTAGCGCTTTGGCAATGGTGTTAACCCAAAAGACAAAATACGATTGCCGCAGCCCCGGAAATAATTCGGCGCGCAACTCGGCTTCGGTGATATCGCGTGGCGGCAACTGCTCCGTGAATAAAATAATGTCCCAGC
>JAYWHS010001051.1:0-2232 GCA_043777635.1 Kofleriaceae bacterium
TGCCGTGTGATCGCGGCGTCGGCAGCATACGGCAAACCAAATTCGACCAAGCCACCACGGCCACGGGCCAACGTGGCATCGGCTGCGACGCTGGGAAAAAATCCGTCGAGCAAGACGCTTTGTACTTCACTGGCGCGAATCTCATCGCGCAGCGTGCCGCCAATCAATTTTGAACCACGACCGGCGACCACGATCGGCGCAACCTCAGGCCGATTATCGCTAAGCAGTTGCTCTTTGGCCAACCGACAGGCATGAACCAAACCGTGCCACTGCAAGGTGTCGAGTTTTTTGCCGGTGCGTTCCACCACACGGCTCTCAACGATTTTGGCTAAGGTGAGATCAATATTGTCACCACCGAGCAGCACATGATCGCCGACGGCAGTACGCACGAACTCATCACCGGATGCGTCGACGGTAATCAGGGTAAAATCGGTTGTGCCGCCGCCGACGTCGAAGACTAGCACCTGATCGCCCGGCCGAAGCGCCGCGGCATTGGCACCGCCGACGCGACCACCGATCCACGAATAAAACGCAGCTTGCGGTTCTTCCAGCAAGCCAATCTCGGGGTAGCCCGCAGCCGCCGCAGCCTTGAGCGTTAACTCGCGCGCCGCTTCATCAAACGAAGCCGGCACCGTGACGGTAATTGACTGCGCGGTGAACGCAGCGAGCGCGTCATCGCGATGCACAAAATCCCAGGCGTCACGAATGTGCCGCAACACCGCCGCTTGCGCAGCGATCGGCGACAGCTTGCTGCCTTCGGCTTCGCCCCAAGGCAAAATGGCAGCTGCGCGATCTACGCCGGGATGACACAACCAGGATTTCGCTGACGCGATCATACGTGACGCCAAGCGTGCACCTTGATTGCGCGCTAATTCACCAACGACGATTCGGACGTGCGGCAGCGCGCCAGCTTGCGCAGCGGCGTTTGCAACAGGCACTAATGATTGCGGCCACGGCGTCGCCGTTTCGTGTTCGGCGAGATCAATATCGGTCGCAAGATAAACAAAGGACGGCAATTGGCGACGTAGCGCTACGGCACCGGGCGCAACCAATTGCGGCACTTCAAACACGCGCACCCGTGCATCCCCGGCCTGGGTATCAACGTACGACACCGCAGAATTGGTGGTTCCCAGATCGATACCAATAAGAAAACGAGCGGCCACAGCGCGGTGTTTTTACCGTAATTTGCGAGCTACGCCCAGGGCGGTTACTTACATCTGGTAAGCAAACCGCATTGGCGACGCTATACCGAAATTCGACCAGTTGCTTGAATCAACGTCCCGGCACTCAGCTCATGCGGGGCCAACACGGTGACGCCCGGCAGCTCGGCCTGTAATAAAATGCGCAAAGGCCGCCGCACATCACCGCTGGTCAAAATCACCTTGGGTGCCGCGACGGCAGCAGTCGCAAGCCGCACGGCGCCAATAATATCGGCCGCGATATCGGGTTCGAGCGCCAGGACCATCGCCCCGCCCTGCTGTTCGACGGCTTGCCGAACTGCATCCTCAATCATCGAGTCGAGCGTTAGCACCTCGATTTGGCCAGCCGGCGCCCAGCGTTGCGAAATCTGCCGACGCAGCGAACTGCGCACTTGTTCGAGTACCGTATCGAAAGCGACACCCGTGACCCGCACGTTGGCATCAAGGCCACGCGCCGAGCTCAGCGCCAACAATACAGGTGCCAAGCTTGGTAACGGTACGCCTTCGGCCAACAGCTGCCGACACAACGCGGTGAAGACCGGCAGTGAACATGCCGCAGGCACGGTTTCACGCACCAACACTGGCTGTTCAAGTTTGCATTGTTCGAGCAGCACCGCGACATCGTCAACGGTCAGCCACTCGGTCTCGGCAGCGAGCAAACTCGTTGCTACCGCTGACCAATTTTCGCTGGTGGCCGGCGCCACAGCAAGGTTGCTGCCATCGACCACAAGCAACACGGCATCGGTGGTCGCATCACTGCGATGCAGCGCGATGAGTTTCGGCGCGACGCCGATGGCGGTAATCAACATGGCTCGGATTTGCTGCAATTGCTCCAAGCCAACAGCTTGTGTCCCGAGCCGTTGGTACCAAGCAGCCGGCACATGCAAAGCGACACGCGCTGGCGAGATCACCGATGGCAGCGCAGGAGCGCGCTGGGTAAACCACCATGCAACGGCAAACAACAATGCCAACCCAGCGAAAGGCGCGATTGGCAAACCTGGCATCAGCGCTAACCCCATTAAGACCAACGCGG
>JAYWHS010001052.1:0-2229 GCA_043777635.1 Kofleriaceae bacterium
GTATTCATCGTTCGTGGTCAATTGAGGCTGCTGCGATGCTGGGTTGGTCTATTGGCCGAATCAAGTTGCCTCAGTGCCAGCAGCAGCTCGATGCCGCCATAATCCTGGCGCAGCTTGGCCCTGGCACAGCAGTTGGTGACGAGCTGCTCGCAACCGCAGCACTGCGACCCGCCGCAGCGATTGTTTTTGTGCATCGGCAATTATGTGCAATGCATTGGCGCATGGTCGAATGGCAACTTCGCCCTGACGTTACGTTGGACCTCGCAGCTATGACGCAGCGAGTGCCTGGCTTCGATATAAGCTACGGCACTATTGCTGGCGATTTGCTGATCGCGGGAAAACTCATTGACCAGGCGCATCCGAGCAAAGTTCGCCGCGTCGCCAGCATCATACTAGAACGCTATCGCGCCACCGCGTGGCTCATTTCTCCGACCGCAACGCTGATGACTACGGTTGACACGTTGATCTAGCCGGTAACTCTTGCCTTGCAGCACATCGACACATTTCACATCAATCTTTGCCGCCGGCGCTACCACACCACCCGCACCTGCCGAGTTTTCCATCTCCGCGGGCGTAGATTTCCGTGTTTTGAGGCCTATGCTTCGTAGGTTTCAAAGGCAACCCTGCCACCGACTACATAACAATCTGCGGCGGCCTTGACCGACTGAGTGCAATTTGGGTGAGGTATACTCGCGCCCATGACGACCAACTGGGATCGGCTGATCCAACTCAACGGCGGCGCAAAGATCTACTACGTTGAGCCGCGGCTCGACGTGAAAAACCAAGTTTGGTTCTACAACTCGGACGCTGCGTTGGTCATTTCCAGCAATGGTGTGTTGGTAAAACCCAAGGTTGCCAAAGGTCTCGGGCCCGTAACCGACCGTGCCACACTTTACCAGGTTGCAAAGGCACTCGTCGTTGACATTGAAGTGCGTAGCGAATACGCGGTGGTGCGCCGTGGCGTGCTCAACGGCTCGTACGTCGAAAATGTGATTGCCGCCAGCGACGCGCCAGCCTTGCTCGCGACGTATCGCAAACTAGGCTTCCGCGATGGATCACCGTGGCACGCGACGCCCGAAACGCGTCTTGGTACGCGAGTTCGGCAAAGGTGCCGTCAAGTGGACGGTGCACGTCGACGGTTCGTCGGTATTCGAAGACTGGCGCACCGAACGCAAACAGAAGTCGCGCGATGCTGCGATCGCATTGGCCACTGCATTGATCGGCAAAAAGGAAAAACTCGGTTTCAGTACCCGGTTGATCGAGCTCACCGACGCCAAGTACGCCAATCCAACGCCAAAGGCGGCGGCAACCGCACCAAGCCGACCGACGTTGCCAGCGCGTACCAAGTTTGCAAAACCGACGACGCCGTATCAAGCCGTCGACACGGCCGTTGCCATGCTGCGCGACTTGCATCTGCGCTTCAATAAATATCATTTTGTTGCCGAGTGTTTAGATCTGCCGACGGAAAAAGCTCGGCTCGCTGACCTCACTCAATCCGCTGGGTTTTTCACCAAGCTTCATCGCAAACGGATCGGGCGCTGGCGCACCGCCAAAGCCAGCGCACCGAAAAAAGGCGAGTCAAGCTGGGCCTATTTTGTGCGCGTGTACGGTTCCGTCACGTGGATTCTCGACGGCGAAGTTGACCGTGGTGTGCGTTGTTTCCACTGCGGTAACGTTTCCGGCGGTGGTTGGAGCCCACTCGAAATCGCCGCGAACGAATACAACATCAAAGGCCTGGTCAAAGCACTGGGCTCCGACGCGCCGGCTGGACTTGCGCAGTTCGACGTATTTCATGGCGGCTGGCATCACGATCTCAGCTTTGCCTTTGACCGCCGCAGCGCAAGCGCCACCGGCGAATCCGCCATCGTACCGTTCGACGACGGTGACCCGCACGTACCCAAAATCACCGCAGCAGCCAAGATCGTTCCGTTTGGCACCTGGTTGCATAAACGCGTGCAGCAACTCACCACCACCGTCGAAGCCAACATGCGCGAGATTTGGTAGCCGGAGTTAGAGCTTCATTGAGCAAGGCAACCTCGTCGGCGTTGCCGGTTTCGCTGGTCGGTACATCTCGTCGCCCGTCGGCACGCTACGTTTCGGGTGCGACCATGTTATCGTCGACGGCGATGGATGAGTTGCAAAAACTGGTGGAACGCATCGGCGTGACCGAAGCAGCGAACCGAGCGGCGATTGAATATGGCCCGGCGTTGCTCCCTGCGCTTGACGCGC
>JAYWHS010001053.1:0-2226 GCA_043777635.1 Kofleriaceae bacterium
GTACCAAGCCTCAAACTGGTGCAGCGATGCGCCATTTCACAATTGCAAAGATCTTGTTGATGGGCCGATCGATGCGGCAACGTGCAGTTCAAATGCAAGTTGTACGGCACCGCTCGGCGTGTGCGATGTGACTGGCAGTAAAACGTGCGTCGAGTGTACCGCCACGGACTCCGCCGCATGTGTTGGCGTTGAGCCTGTCTGTGGTGCCGATCAAGCGTGCCGCGCATGTACAGCGCACAGTGAGTGCATCTCGGACGTTTGTTTGCCGGATGGGAGCTGCGCAGCAGAAGGCGACGTGGCGTATGTGAACGGCAGTACAGGCACGGGAAGTGCGTGCACGAAAGCCGCACCGTGCAAGACGGTGACTGCGGCCATCGCGACGCCGAAGGCGGTTATTAAGGTGACAGGTCCAGTGAATGACCGGGTGAGTATCGGGCGTTCGGTGAAGATTTTTGCGGCACCAAATGCAGAACTAAGCAGTGCGGGCAATGGCACGTTGCTAACCACAACCGGGACCGCGACGGTGGAGGTGTATGATTTGACGATTGCGAATGCGTCGGGCGTTAACGTTGGCTACGGAGTGCAGGTGGGCGCGAATACAACATTTGCGATGACGCGCGGCAAAATCACCGGTTGTCGCGAAGCAGGGCTTACCGCGATCGGCGGCACAGTGACGGTGACGGGGGCGACAGTAAGCGGGAACACGGGCGCAGGCATCACGGCGAGCGGAGGCACAGTGACGGTGACGGGTGCGACGCTGAGCGGGAACACGGGCGGGGGCCTCCAATTGAGTGGTAATGGCGCATACAAGTTCACAAATAATTTCATCGTGAGCAACGGCAGTGGCACAAGTGCGGTGGGTGGAATTCAGATTGCCAACGTGACGCAAGCTGGGATTTTCGAATTCGCTTTCAACACCATCTACAATAACGACATCATACCTAGCGCGATTGCCGGCGTTAATTGCCAGACCGTGGGTGTGCCACTGGCGTTCAAAAATAACATTGTGTTTGCAAATAAAGTGATTGCAGGTGGTACGCAGGTTGGTGGTAGCCCAATGTGTCAACACACGTATTCCGACATTGGCCCAGACACCGCCGGTGGCACTGGCAATATCAACGCCGATCCGCTGTTCGTGAATGTTGCGCAACTAAATATTCACATTCAAGCAACATCGCCAGCCAAAGACGCCGCCGATCCAGCGGCTACACTCGCGACGGATATCGATGGCGATGCACGTCCTCAAGGCACGAGCCGCGATATCGGCGCAGACGAGTACAAACCATGAAAACAGGCGAGCGTATAAAACTGCGCCGCGTAGTGCTGGCCGGCAGTGCGCTGTTGTTACTCTGCGTGTCGCTGCCAGCGCATGCGCAACGCATCGCGCTTGAGTCGTATGTTGGTAATCGGCCCGCCTCCGTGGTGCCCGTGGCGGACCTTTTACGCAAAGAGCTAAAGGCGTCCTACCTCAGCGATCCTGCGGCAGTTGCGCAAATTCTAATCGAGCACCCAACTTCGTCAGGCATGCAAAACCCGCGTTACAGCGGCGATTCATTTATAAAAGAAGTTAGCGACGGCAGCACCGCTTGGTCGAATACTGATTTTGTCGGCGCGCAAAAGCGACTTGATGCCGCGATTAGCAACGCGCGGCAGAATCCCGTCGTTATTGCGGGGCAGCCGCAGGCTCAAGAAGCACTGCGCCGTGCGCTGATGTTGTCTGCGTTGGTACATAAGCGACTCGCAGAAAAGGTGCACGCGCAAGCGCTGCAAGCGAAGCCTCAAGCGCAAGCCAAGCTTGACGCGGAAGAGCGCGACCACACGGCCAAGCGAGATGCACGCATGGGTGAGCTGCTCCGTAGTTTTACCACGCCTGTTACGCGCAATGAATTTGGCAAAGAAGCTGAGCAACTCTACCTTGAGGCAGTGCAGGCGTTCGCTGGCATGCCGCGCGGCAAGCTGGCCGTTGCCTTGGTGGACCCAGTGCCGTTGTTGACGTTTAGCGTCAATGAATCCACGCGACAACCAGGCGTGATCACCGAATTACTCCCTGGCCCGTATCGCGTGCTGGTGCAAACCCCGGGCGGCGCACGAGAGTACGCCGTCGAGGTCAAAGCTGGGCAGACCACCGACGTTACAATCGATTGGAATCTTGATTCCATGATCGAGACCCGTGAATGGGTCGGTTTTCGTTTTCCGGTGGCTGCGAGTTTGGAACTGGAAGCGACG
>JAYWHS010001054.1:0-7434 GCA_043777635.1 Kofleriaceae bacterium
AATGCGCATTTGCGCGGTGCTTTGCCTGCCGATATTCGCCAAGCCCATAATGGGTTAGTAGCGCGAATCGAGGATCACAACGCAGACGAGATTGAAAAGTGGATTGAACCCGACTGCACCCGTTTACGCATCAATGCCAAGTTGACCAGTCAACTGCGTTGGCGGCGGATGCTCGAAGGCATCGAAGGTGCGCTTAAGGTAGATTTGTCGGCGAGCACGGGTGCCGATGCGGCTGGCGCTGCTGAACTAGTACGCGCGTTGGCTGCGCTGCCGTTGGACGTTGCCTCCATCGAAATCGAACACGCGCCAGCACTGGTGGTCAGCAAATGGTTGGAGGCTGTGCCAGCGCGGGTGGCCATTGTGTCGACCACCGTCGATGCATTTTGCAAGTCGTGTAATGCATCGCGGCCATCGCTGTTGGTGCTGCGTGACTACATCGCCGAGCATGCCCGTAACGATGATTTTCGTATTCCGTGCAAACGCTGCAACGCCGATGTTGAGTTGCGCCTGAGCACCACGGTGCAACAAGTTATTGCTAAACACGCTGCGCGTGAGGCGGTGGTCGCTGCCATACCAGCGACGGTCGCGGGCGCGAGTGAAAAGTTAGGGGTTACTCCCTCGACAAGCGCGCTTGTCGCCATTGCGGCCGTAGCTGCACCGCCGCCTGCTGTTGCACCCGTTGTGTCGATGAGCGCTGGCCCCGGCAAGTCGCCAAGTCGCCTAGCTACCGTCGGCGCGATGATTTTGGCCGCCGGTGCCGGCGCCGGTATATTTTACGTCGCGACCCGTAGTCGTGGTGCCACCGTGACACCGCGAGGCGACGTGGCAAGCAGTCGCGCGGCGATCACAGTGCCGGCGCAAGTTGCGGCCTTGGCGGTGGCCAGCAACGGCAGCGCGATGCCTCCGGTGTCTGGCGGTACTCCGAGTACTGGCAGTGCCAGCAACGGTTGGCAGGCTAGTCCTGATTTGCCACCGGCATGGGTTGAAAGCAAACTGTCGATCGACAGTGATGTTGTGCTGTTGGTTGGTGAAGCCATCGCACCAACATTAGAACGTGCCAGCGCTGCGGCGCGGGCCAACGGAGTGTTGCGGTTGCTCGACGCTGTAACGCATGGCCTCGACGGTAGCAAGGTCAGCATGTTTGTCGCGCCGCGCTTGCGTCACGACGACAACTCGGCCAATGCGGAAATCGTCGCACGCTTTGAACGGCAGTTCGGCGATGTGGCAGCGCTGGAACGCACCGACGTGGCTTCGCGCACCACCGCCGATGGCGTGCAAGCGTTTGTGCGCTACCGCCTCAAGCGCGAGGTGTTCGATAAGCTACTCGAAGCGTATCGCAGCACCGCAAGCTTTCGCGGGGTCACGGTGGCTAGATTTTTTCCAGCACTCGCTGCAACGATTCGCACAAGTGGCGAACTGGTTGTCATTGATGTGATGAGTCGGTCAGCGGCTGAACTCGCAGGCATTCGTGCTGGCGACGTAATTTTGGATATCGCAGGCCAACCGGTGAGTTCGATCGTGAGCTTTCAAACCGTGAGTGCGCAAGCATGGGGTGCCATTGCACCTCGGCAACGCTTGCAACTGCGGGTCGAGAGTGCTGGGGCGTCGCGGGATGTTCAACTTGTTAAACCATCCATCGCGCAGTGAGCGATAGCAGCGGTTATCAGCTCCTCAAAAAGATCGCTGCCGGTGGCATGGCAGAGGTGTTTTTGGCGCGCGCCACCAGTGATGATTCGTTGGTGGTGGTCAAGCGTATGCTGCCGCAGTTTTCACGGTTGGCCGACTATGTCGAGATGTTCTTCGACGAAGGACGGGTTGTTTCGCTGCTGCGTCACCGCAATATTGTGCGGATGCGTGAGTTCGGCGTTCAGAATGATTTGCCTTTTTTGGCGATGGAATATCTCGACGGGCTCGATCTGCATCAGCTGCTCAAAGTGTTGCGGCAACGGCATCAACGGCTGCCGCTCGCGAGTGCCTTATATATCGCAGCGTGTATGTGTGCGGGCTTGCATCACACGCACGAAGCGTTGTCCCTCGACGGTCGACCGATGGGCATTATTCATCGCGATGTGTCGCCGCATAACGTGGTGCTCACCACCATGGGCGAGGTTAAACTGATCGACTTTGGTATTGCCAAAAGTGTCGAGCGCGAACACGCCACCAAAGGTGGCACGCTCAAAGGCAAGGTCCGCTACATGTCGCCTGAGCAATTGCGCGGACTCGATTTGGATCGGCGCAGCGATATTTACGCGATGGGTGTGCTGCTATATGAGCTTACCGTCGGTCGTTCACCCTATTTTGATGAGGCGACCAAGGGGGAGCCGGTCGGTGAGTTTGGCATGATGATGGCGGTCACGAGCCAGTCTATTGCGCCAGCAACCGGCGTGCCGCCTGCGCTGGCACAGGTCATTCAAAGAGCGATGGCGACGGTGCCGGCACAGCGTTATCAAACCTGTGCGGAGTTGATTCTTGAGTTGGAAGCAGTTGCGGCGGAGCAAGGGCTGGAGCTGCAAGCGGCACCGCTGGCGAAACTCATGAATGAAGCGTTGCATTATCGCTCCCAAGCGGCGGCCCGGCCTGGTCAGCTTGAGGCCACGGTTGTGGCTGATGATTGGTACGAGGTTGCTGCGACCGATGACTCCGCCGACAGCACCGTCGGTGCGATGACGCAAGGCGAACTTGACGCACCGACGATGGCGCGACCCAGCGAATCTGCCAACGCACCGGCGAGTGTGCGCAGCGCTGCGGCGCACGTTGCACCACCGTCGCGGTCACCGCATTTGCTAGCGCAACCGATCGCGCCACCGGAGCTTGTCAGCCCGCCCGCCTTGCACGTTATTACGCTGGCGAGCCGTGTCACTGCGGCCCTCCAGCAAATTGCCAACGCAGCTACGCTGGACGGTAGTCTATTGTTTGACTTTGGCCGCGTTGAAAAATTTCCACAAGAATGCATGCGAGCGTGGCTGGATTTTCATGAATCGATCGCACCGCGACGACCGCCGGTGGCGATCTTTTTTGGTAGTTGTGGGCCAGCGCTGATCAAGCAAGCCGCGCGAGCACGCAGCATACTCGGTGAAGCCCATGTGGTTTCGCTTGGCGTGCCATGCCAGTGCCTGACCTGCGGCGAGGTTTTCGAACATGTAATCGATTGTGAATACGACCTCGCGGTGCTGCAAGGTGCAATCCTGAGCACAGTGCAATGTCCGTTTTGCGGCGGTCGGGCAAATTGCGACGACGATTCGAGCTTTCGTGTTGCATCGTCAAGTTTTTGGGGCCGGCCAGTGCCGATGCCGGTGCGGACAGCCTTGGCGGCGGTGGTTGCGCAACGTCGAAATTTGGAAACGATCGAAAAAACGGTGGACGGCCAACACACCCAGATTCGGGTGCGCTCGGCCGTGGACGGCCAGCTGCGTTGGAGCCGAATCTTTGATGGCCTTGAAGGCGAGGTAACTCTGGATTTAGCCTTAGCGCGCCTCGATGACGCCGCGCTTGCTGGGTTTCGTCGTGCGCTGCCGACGCTGGCGCAGCAAGCCATCGCCGTAACTCTGTGCGGCGTACCGCCGTCCTTGCTGGCATCGGCCGAGCCCACGATGGCCAACGTTCGCATTGAATCGGTTGCTTGTCGGTGTTTTTGCAGCGGGTGTGAGGCGCCTCGGTTGTGCGTGGTATCGGTGGTCGACTGGCGCCGTATGGTGGACGCTGGCGCGCTTGCGATCGCATGCCCGGGTTGTCGCTTGGCCTTACACCCGGCACTGCACGATGGGGCTGCCGCCAGCGTTGTTGGCGCGCGCCCGATGGGTAGTGCTGCCGCGCAAAAATGGCAGCGGGCAACGTGGTTGTGGTCGGTGGGCGCAATGTTGGCAGTTGTTGCTGCATTGGCCATGTGGCTGGTGCTGACGTGACCGTTGTGGTTGGAGAAGTATGTCCAGCGTAGTCCGCGACAATGCCTGTGAAATTGGAATCCTCGACGGTAACCGCACCGTGCTGGCACGTGCTGCGCGGGTAATGGGGGCGGCGGCGCAAGGCGCGCTGGTTTGTGCGTCCGATGATCCTGCGACCTTACGCGAGCAACTTTGCCCAACCACGGCGCTGTTGGCGTGTGATGGTGAAAATTTGGAGTTGTTGGCTGACTGGAGCCACGCTCGGTATCTGCAGGCCCATGTGATGGCGTGGAGTTCGAGCGATCTTCTACCGCTACTCAATGTTGCCCAGGTCTATCCGCAAATCACCAGCTTGGTGGGGTGGCCCGCATTTCAATCGTCGCCGCGGCCGTGGGAGCTAGCACTTGCAACGCGATACGCGATGGTTGCACCGACCGAGCCGACATCGTTGGCGGATATTCTGCTTGGTCGCCCGGCAATGTTGCGGCTTGAGCTACGGACCTCGGCCCAGCTGCACCAAGCGGCTACTAGCTTTGCGGCTCAAGCAGCGCGCAGTGGTGCGGCTGCCCGGGTTGCAAGTAGGGTGGGTGAAGTCACCCATGAGCTGTTGATGAACGCGATGTATGATGCGCCGGTGAATCACTATGGTGAAGCGCGTTACGCATTTGATCGGCGAGCCGAGATTCAACTCGAAGATCACGAGATGCCCGTGGCCGTGCTTGCGACTGACGGCATTTTGGTCGCCGTGCAAGTCACCGATCCTTTCGGTCGGTTATCGCGGCGGCAAGTGCTCGCTGGAATTTCGCGCGGCCAAACTGCATTGCATGGCGGCGATGTCCACCGATTTATTGATGCATCACACGGCGGCGCTGGTTTGGGCATGTGGCGCATCTACGCTGGCGCAGCGGTGACGATTGTTGATATCGTCCCAGGCCATAGCACCAGCGTAACGGCAATTTTTGACATTGATGTTGGGCAACGCGATGCGCGTAGTATTCCATCGTCGTTGCATTTATTTGATCGAGGGTGTCGGCGCTAGCCATGGCCTTCGGGCTGCCACTGGTGCGGGGAGTCTGCTACGCTTGACGGGTGTCGATAGCTACATGGATAATCCGAGGTAGCGCTGCGCTAAGCGTAGTGCATGTTGCTGGTTGCGGGCGTATTGGCTTTGCTACGCAGGCGCTCAGCGGCGACGGCCCAGCCAGCGATAGCCTCAATGACAGTGCGTCAGATGCCGCGCCACGCTGTGACCGCACGGCGCAATTTGGCGCTCCGGTTTTGCTTGCGGGAGTTTCAACGCCAGCGACGGAAGCAACGCTACGGCTGTTGCCCGACGAGCTTACTGGTTATTTGTGGTCGTCACGCAGTGGTAACATTGACCTTGCCAAAGTGACGCGGGCGGATGTCGGTGATGCTTTTACCTATCAGCCGTTCGTAGACGTCAACACCAATGACCCTGAGTTTGAACCTACGATCTCCAGCGATGACTCCTTGCTGGTGTTTCGCTCCAATCGGGCAGGGGGCGCAGGTGGGAGTGATTTGTACGTTGCTGATCGAGCGGTGCCCGGCGGGCCGCTGGTGTTGCGAGGCCAGATCGCTGAACTGTCCTCTGCAAATGGCGAACTACAACCGTTTCTTAGCGACGCGGAGTTGCTGTTTGTTTCCGACCGTAGCGGGGCTGATCGCATCTATCGGTCGCAGCGTGTCGCTGGCAAGTTTGCTGCACCTACAGAAATTGCGGAGCTCGCTGTCGCTGGTGCTTCGGATTCCGACCCGGTAATGACCGCCGATGGCAAAACCATTTATTTTGGTTCGACGCGCCCGGGTGGAATTGCCGGCATCGATATTTGGACGGCTCGACGAGCGGACACGACTTCTGCTTTTGCAGCGCCGACGCTGGTGGCCAATGTAAATTCCGACATGACCGATGCGCCTAGTTGGATTTCGTTGGATCAATGCCGGTTGTATATGAGCAGCAGCCGGGCCGGGCCGCCTGATGTCTACGTTGCAACGCGGCCGTAATAATTTTTGCAGTCAGACTACGGCTTCCACGCGAGGGCACGCGCCACGGCTGGTCGAGCTTCGAGGCGGCTGACCCAGCGCGCAACTCCGGGAGAGTTTTCAAGCGACAAGCCAAGCCCTCCCACGATGCGAATCCATGGCAGTGTCGCCATGTCAGCGATTGAATACTCGGCCGCCATGAAATCATGGGTCGCCAAGCGAGCTTCCAACACCGTGAGCAAGCGGTGGGCTTCTTTGCTGTAGCGCTCTGCGGCATAGTTGTCGTCGCGTTTGGCGTTGACGAAGTGGTAGGCCTGGCCAAACATCGGGCCGACGCCAGCCATTTGCCACATTAGCCAGCTCAGTACCTCGGCGCGGGCTTGGCCCCGCTTCGAGCGTTCGCTCGTTCGCTCCATTTCCGGGCCCCGCTTCGAGGGTTCGCTCGTTCGCTCCATTTCCGGGCCCCGCTTCGAGGGTTCGCTCGTTCGCTCCATTTCCGGGCCAGCGCTTGGTAGAAAACGTCCAAACTTCTCGGCTAGGTAGATCAGAATTGCGCCTGATTCAAATATCGTCACGCCGCCGGCTTCGTCGTCGACAAGCGCCGGGATGCGGCCGTTGGGATTAAGCGTCAAAAACGTTGGCGATTTTTGAATATTGCTACCGATGTCGACTGCGTGCAGAGTGTGCGGCACGGCGAGTTCTTCGAGCATGATAAGCGGTTTGTAACCGTTGGGCGTATTCCACAGATGTAAGTGCAGCATGTGTTGAGCAACATAGCAGTGCTCACGATCGGCGGAGGTACGTAACGCCTAGTAAGCGGGAAGTGCGGTGCCGCGCCGACGCGATACAAGCGTTCGTGATAGGTATTCTTGCTCGGCCCGCGTACGCTGCGGCACATGGACCCCGCCCCCGCTGTCATCGATCCGCGCTGGACTCAAACCTCATTGCTACCGATGCGAGCGGCTGCGTTTGTTAGCTACGCTGCGCATTCGGCTGCGGCATTCGCGGAAGACAATGTAACTTCAGGACGCTGGCCGGCGTTCGGCGCACTGGAGCGCGCGCAGCGCGATTTTGCCGACTCGTTGCCCCAAGGTTTGGCCACGACGGATAATTTCTTGTTTGAAATTGTCGTCTCTAGAACCGTGACGCCCGGCCTCGACATCACCGATACCCAGGAGGTTTCGGCCCTGGGCACCGACGAGACCACGGTTGGAATGTTGTGGTTTGCCGTCGTTGAAAAGCACGGGATTATGCAGGCCTTCGTTTACGATTTGGAAATTGAGCCTGCGTTTCGGCGGCAAGGCTACGCGCGGTTTGCTTTTCACGCCCTCGAAACATTGGTGGCGGCCCGTGGCATCTCACAAATTGGTCTACATGTGTTCGCGCACAACATTGCAGCGCAAGCGTTGTACCGTAGCTTGGGGTACGACGTGACGAGCTACAATATGCTCAAGCACCTTGGCCCAACTGCGTCGTAGGTAGTAGTCGCAGTTGCGCGCCGGCGCTGCTATCCTCCGACGATGAACGCTGCATTGAAGCTGGTACTCGCGTG
>JAYWHS010001055.1:0-2225 GCA_043777635.1 Kofleriaceae bacterium
CGATCGCGCAAGGCATTCTTTAGCGCCTCGACCTGCTGCGCTTCAGCGGGTTGCAAGCTTCGTGTACGTGCTTGCACCAACACGTGCGGCAACCCTGCATCTTCGGCGTAGGCCACACCAATACCCAACCAACAACAACATAACGCGGCAACGAGGCCAATAAACCTCGTCCACGTAACGCGTAAATATCCTAAATCTACCTTGTTTTTCATCCCACCTCGTTCAAATGGTGCAGCCCCTGCGATCCGTTTGCTCGCGCAGCCTATCACCGCCTTTCCCTAGTGGTCCAACCATTTTCGATAAATCGAAGGCCGAATCTGAGGCGCGCAGTACGCTTAACGTAGCGGCTAGCCGGCCAGTCACAAGTAGGCTGATCGCAATCAGCGTTGCAGCACGGACAACTACTATTTCCGGCTACCACCCACGCGCGCAGGTGCGCGTGCGCGCCGCCCACGACGAATGCCGCCCCCGGTACTACCAGACAACAGGCTGCGCCGACGCAGCTTCAACCGTGCGTTCATCCAATGCTCTTCACCACCCACCCGACCCAGCCGACTGCCGCACCGTGAGCGGCGCGGCGGCTCATGTACGCAGATAACCGTTACCGCAACGAAAACAACCGTGCACGTGCCTGCCACCTCATATGAGGCAAGAGCGCATCCAACCACTTGCGTAGCAGCGAGGTGAGCCGCCGCCGCGTAGTCCACCTAATAAACATTGCGTCCGCAGAATATCTGCACCGTGATGCTATAACGTGCAGCCATGATGGCGATGCAACAAGTGACGGTGGTTGCGCGGATCGCGACGGCCGTCGTGTTGAGCGTATGCGCGAGTTGCGAAAAGGCGCACGATAGGCAAGCGCCGGGGCCAACGCCGGTACCAACGAAGGATGCACGAGTCGCGGCGGATGATGCACGGGCGCCGAAGCATGATGCACGCGACGAAGGCCCGGAGCCCACGGTACCGCCGCCACCACCGACGGTGAAGGCGCACGGCAAAGGTGATTGTAAGATCGAGTATGCGCCGCGACCGACGCGCGATCCGAATCCGGTGTGCAAGATTGCCGGCGGTTCCTTCATGATGGGCTCGGCAGATCCGAAAGCGGCGGCGAATGAAAAGCCGGTGCGTAAGGTGACGCTGACGCCGTATTTCATCGACCAGTTTGAAGTGACCAATGCGCAGATTGCACATTTTTTGAATGCAGTGGGGAATCAGTGCGAGAAGGCGCACGGCTGTTTGTTTTCAGCGGTTCACGACGACGGCCTTCAGTCGGGCGCTGTCATTCGAAATGTTGCTGGCCACTACGAAGTTGATCGCGGCCACGAACGTCGGCCGACGCGCTCCGCGACCGTCGAAGGTGCGGAACGCTATTGCGCCTGGGTCGGCAAACGACTTCCGACGGAAGCGGAATGGGAATTTGCCGCGCGGCATGATCCGAAAACGCAAAGAGACTATCGCTGGCCGTGGGGCGACAAGTTTTTGCCAAAGCGCGCAGCGTGCGATGAGTCAATTTGCAAAGATGGTTTTGAGTTTGATTTTGAAGTCGAAAATACGAGTAATCAGGCCCCCGTCGGCACCTTCGACGGGACGCACGGTTTTGGTGATGGCAGCTCGCCGTGGGGCGTCCATGACATGGCCGGGAATGTTTCGGAGATTATGGCTGATACAACCTCTTATTCAGCACCGTATTCCGATTGCGGTACATGCGTCGACCCGGTCCTCCTGAAAACCGGCGAAAATACCTATCATGTAACACGCGGATCTTCGGGCGCGATCTCGCTCGACTCAAGCATTACCTTCCGCACTGGCAGGACAAGAGTCATCGAGGGCTTTCGCTGCATTTACCGTTAATCGTTGGCCTTAAGATGTTTTAGCGTCACGATGAGACCAGCCTTTGCTTCCGCTGATCCCAGCGCCACCCAATCGCCGCCATCCACCTGAAAGATTGCATCTCGTTTTAGGATGTTGAGTGGTTTTAATGTCACCGTGACGTTCCAGTGGTCACCTTTGTCTTTAGGATTAATAGCCCCCGCAAATTCAAACGTCCCAATCCCCGCCATCGTAAACGTCTTGCGTGCCACCACCACCTGACCGTTTTTCACCTGCAACACACCGCCGTCAAATAGCACCGCATGCAAACCAATGCCAGCGACACGCAGCTGCTGGGTCGGAATATCAAACAGCAGGCTTTGCACATCTTGCGCGCGCCGCTCCCAGCGTAGGCC
>JAYWHS010001056.1:0-2224 GCA_043777635.1 Kofleriaceae bacterium
TAGGCATGTTAGTGGGCCGCACAGCGGCCCAGGCAGTGGTCCATACAATAGTCCGCAACCTGAGCCTCACGGTCATGTACATCCATACGCTGCCGCGCCAGCGCAACACGCTGGTCCAGCGCATGGCTATCCACCGCCGGGTTCACATCACGCACCGCTGCCGATGCATCCCGTTGCTGCACTCCTCGAAGAAGTGCCAGGCAAAGCCTTTACCTCATTCCTCAAAATCTCGCTGCGTCGCGCGTTTCGGTTGCGCATTGATCCTAGCGAAGTATTGCCAGCCGAGCGGCTTGCGTTACAAGCTGCGAATCCACCGATTACCGACCCCAACTTGGCTGCGTTTTTGGCATGGCGTCGTTCCGTGTTGTTTCTGGTGGCCGTCGCGTTGGTGCCGTTGACCCTTATTGGCCTAATCAACTCAATGCCCGGCGATTCGATCCCTTTGCCGATTCGTATGGTGCGCTTAGGGCCAACCTTGGCCGAAGGTTTGTTCTGCATTATTTGTTGGCGGCAACTCAAACGTTGGGCCCATTGGCGGGTCCAGCGGCGACGCTTATTTTACGGCTGGCTGTTGTTTATGATTGCGCCGTTTTTGGTGTTCATCTATCCGTTGCGCTCGATCTTCGAAGAGATGTGGCACCACAAACAATCGATCATCCCGTCGATGATGGTGTTGGGTTTTCAAAGTGGCTACAAGCGCTCGGTGCTGCCGTACTTCTTTCCGATGTTGGCTATCTTGCAGCTCGCACCGAAAGCCATTTCATTGATGCCCGGCTTAGTGCGGTCGTCGATGGTCATCAAGTTGCTATTCCCTGGCTCGTCGGCACCGGGCTGGCTCATCGCCATCGCTGCGCCGATGTACGCCATCTTTGCATTTGTCATTCTCATCATTCCGTATCAACTCACTGGCAGCATCTGGTTTATCGTCGGTATTTTGGGCGTTGTGCTGGGTCAAGCCCTTTTAGCGCGAGCCGGTTACGGGTTGGCCCGGCCGTTGAGCGAAGAGCAAACCATCAAACAGATCGCTCGGGTCCGCACTTGGTACGTCACTGTGATGTTTACCTCGGGCGTGCTGATCATCATCGCCATGAGCACCGTCGTCAACATTCTCGGCTTGCGCATCACCGACGTATTTTTGGCCGTGCTCAAGTTTGAAACCAACGTCCTGATCCTCACCATGATCGGGGCCGACCTCGTCGTCACCAACCTCGATCGCGCCCGCAACTACACCGAAGGCGGCGAACCCCTCGAAGAAGTCGCCGAAGCCCGCATCGCCGCGTTTGTTGGCTTGGATAAAGACAGCTAGGACTTACTACATGACGTCCTGAACCACAGAGAAGGTCAGCAATCTATCCGCAAGGCCGACGGCTCAGTCTTCGAGTTCAATGTCGGACACGTCGAGCATAAGCGGTGCCAGGGCGGCGCGGGCCGCATCGAGCGTTTGTTCATAGCCTGGCGCCAGTGCGTCGATGGGATCAGCGGTAAGCTGCAAAAATGCCATTGCATGTGGTTGATCCGCCGCGACTGGTTCAACACGAAAGAATGCCGGTGAGGCTTGCAGTTGCTCAAGGCCTACGGCCGCGAGGTGGCCTTGCGAGATAAAAGTGCCCCAGTGGATGGCAGGAAGCTTGGTGGGGTACGTGCGGAGTCGGCCTTGCCCCATTCGTTCGCGACGACGTTGGTCGGACATGTCGGACCTTGCGCGCGTTTCTCGATTGTCCATGCCCAGAGAAACCGAGTGGGCTTCAGCGTGCGATGGTTCAACCGAAATCCATCCTAGGACGCCGTTGAGTTGAGCAAACAACGTCCGAAACGACGCCAGAAAGACTTCAAGATGCTCTGATTTATATTGAACTATTACGTAGCCCAGGTTCGGCGCTGGATATGGCGTATCTGAGCTCATGTCGAAGCGAAAGTAGGCGGTTGCACTGAGCTCAGTCGTACCGTCGTCGAGGGTGATTCCTTGACTTCGAGGTGCGCCGAGTTGTTCAAGCAACACCTCGCGTGACTTACGCTTACGGCCTACGCGCTTGTCGCGGTCGATCATCGCGCTGCGGTTCACCGCGTCAAAAATAGGTTGGCATAGAAAGTCGGCAATGGCCTGCAGGTGTCGAAGCTCATGGGACGCGTGACGTACCCAACATACAAGGGATGCCATTAGCAGCCCTCGCTCCACGAAACCGAAGTTGATTGAAAAATTCCATCGCCGTCGATTTCGGGACAC
>JAYWHS010001057.1:0-2223 GCA_043777635.1 Kofleriaceae bacterium
GGCCCGACGCTGAGCAATGATCCTAGGCGCACCGACGGTGATCGGATTCACACCAGTTCGGTAAAGGACGCCAGACCAGCTGAGTCGCCGCGCTCCAAATTGCTGCCGAGCGTACTCCTCGGCGGTGGTGCTGTCGCGCTGGTGGCAGGTGGCGTTTTGGTTTTTAGCCATGAGAGTTCGCCGCCGCTGGGGCAACCCCAGAAGGAGCGGCTTAATGGCAACATTCCTCTTGGTATTGGCTTTGGTATCGCAGGTGCCGCAGCGGTCGGTGTGGGGATTTATTTGTGGACGCGGCCCGGCAGTAGTCGGAGCAATGGGCCGGTGGCAATGCCGCTGCAACATGGTGGACTTCTCGGTTGGGCCGGCACGCTGTAACGTGTGGAGGAGCAAAGTATGATGAAATTTACAATTGCGATTTTAGCATCCGTTGTCGTCGCAGCCGTGGCCGGTTGCGATCACAGCAACGCCAATTATTGTGCAGGCAAAGCCAACAGCGATTGTCGTTCGGACGGCGGGACTCAAGTTACGGGTTGCGTTGATACACCGTCGAAATGCACGGGTATGACGTTAGTGTGCGACACAATAAACGACGTGTGCGTCGAATGTTTACCTGCAAATGTAACTGCCTGTTCGATCTCCGAGCCGGTATGTGGCGATGACAACAACTGCCGCAGCTGTACGGCGCATAGTGAATGCGGCTCGGAAGTCTGTCTGCCCGATGGGCGCTGCGCCTTAGACGGCGACGTAGCTTATGTCAACGGTACCGGCGGCACAGACGCCATGAACTCGCCGTGCGAAAAAAACGCACCGTGCAAGACGGTGACCACGGCATTGAACACGGCGAAGGCCATTGTAAAAGTGTCAGGCGTGGTCAAAGAAGGCACCATCGTTTTCGCGGGCGCAACGACGAAAACGTTGATCGGTGCGCCGAGCGCGAAAATTGAAGGCACAAATGGAGCGGTAAATTTGATTGAGCTTCGTGATACCGCAAACGTAACCGTTTACGATCTGACGGTGGGCGGCACCGGGGGGACTAAACCGTCCGCATGTGTTGCGCTTGTTGCAGGCACTACTTTTACATTCTCGAAAGGTAAAATCGAGAGTTGCCAAACTGGCATCACAGGCAGCGGCAGTACTTTAACCGTAGTTGGCGCGACAATAATAGGGAATACCGGCGTAGGCATCGTGGTGTCTGGTGGATCATTGACGGTAACGAGTGCGACAGTCAACGGGAACACTGGTGGCGGAATCAGCGCGTCAAACACCTTAATAAAACTTACAAACAACTTTATTACACGCAACGGCAACGCATCGAACGCTGCAGCTGGCGGAGTGATTCTTTGGTCGGTTGCCGGAGGCAGTCTCATTGATTTCAATACGATTGCGGACAACGACGCGCCGACTACTGGATTTGGCGGAATTGCCTGCGTTGGATTTGTCGTAAATGCAACCAACAGTATTGTCGCTGGAAATCGACAAAATGGTGTGAGCACTATCGCGTCTCAAACGTTCCAATGCACCACCCAAACCTCAACGGTTTCGATGAGTTCTGCTGATCTTAAATTCCAAAAAGACATCGCCGAACCTTACGACTACCATTTGAAAACTGGCAGCGTTGCGATTGATAAGGCAACCACCTCAACATCAGTGCTTTCTGATTTCGACGGTGATTTACGACCGCAAGGCGCCGACAAAGACCAAGGTGCGGACGAGTACAAGCCGTAATGGCCTTTACATGAGTATAGAGCAAACTTGCCTGGTTACCTGACTGCAGATCTTCGTAATTTCGATAATTTGCGGCACGGCTGAAAATTGTTGATACCGCGTCGCCCGGTTGTCACAGAAATGACACGTCGCAGTTGTGTAACGTGTTTATGACAAAGCGAATCATTGTATGCGCGTTGCTTGGGCTAGCACCTGGCCTGGCGATGGCCCAATCCACTGCTGCGCCAGAGCCCGTGGCATCGCCAGTACCCGACGCGCCTGTGGTGCAAGTGGTGCCGGTGCCGGCTGACACCGTAGCGTCGGTGAGCGTGTCAGTCGAAGCGCCGGCCAAAACTGAAGCACCAGCCAAAAAGGACGAGCCTAAGAAAAAACACTGGTACGAAAAGCTGGCGTTTCGTGGCTACACCCAGTTGCGGTACGCTCGGGAATTTGATGTCGAGGGCGCGAAGATCCAAATCCTCGGCGATAGCGCGGTGGCTGCCAACCAAACGTTTAGCA
>JAYWHS010001058.1:0-7418 GCA_043777635.1 Kofleriaceae bacterium
GGCGCGCCATGCCGTCCATAGATTTTTTTCGACGTCACTCACAAACCGGCTTGGCTCAACCTCGCCCAACGGCTCATGTTTGGCTTTGGCGTCATCGAGAATGTTCGAGATCCGCTTAAATGCAGCGCGCACTTCGGCTGGCACCACCTTCAACGCGGTGGCACGCGCGCGCACATCGACTGGATCGATCACCTGCGCACCTGCGCCAAGCGCGACATCGACGGTAACCGCATCCAAACCATCATCGACCAACATGCCACGCAACCGTTGCTCAAAGAACGGCGCAAGTTCAGTCCAGGCTTTGCTTACATCCATGGTGGTGTACGCCGCTTTGGCCGCAGCGAACAAATCGGCAATCGTAAGCGGCAATTGCGCGGCTGCAGCGTGCGCACCACTCGCGCCACGGTCGAGCAGAATTACAAGAATACCAATGGCAGCGCGCCGTAAACCCAAAGGATCTGCCGAGCCACTTGGCAACAGACCACAAGCGAAACAGCCGACCAACGTATCCATACGATCAGCGATCGCCACCAACGCACCCTCGATGGTGCGTGGCAACTCAGCCCCTTGGCCCTTGGGCCGATAATGATCTTCCACTGCGTTGGCCACCACATCACAGGTTGCGCCTAACTGCGTCGCCATGGTGCGCCGCACATAGTGCATGCCCATCGTGCCTTGCAGCTCAGGGAATTCACCGACGATACCCGTGGCAAGATCGGCTTTGCACAAACGCGCTACGGCGGCGCTGTTAGCCGCGAGCTGCGCATCCGCCGCAGGTAACAGCGCGACCAAGTGCCCCACAATTATTTCGATACGTTCGACTTTGTTGAAAGTAGTTTTGGCACCGTCACCGAGCTTGGCTTGAAACGTCACGCCGCGAAGTTTTTCGTTAAATCCTTCGAGCGGTTGTTTCTGATCTTCACTGAAGAAAAATGCCGCATCGGCTAAACGTGCAGCCAGCACCCGTTCATTGCCACGTTGCACCACCGACTGGTCTTCGACCTCGGTGCCCATCATGGTCACAAACTTATTCGCTAGCCCGCCTTGAGAATCTTCAACAGCAAAATAGCGCTGGTGGGTGCGCATTGCAGTCACGATAATTTCTTGCGGCACATCGAGATAGCTCAAGGCAAAGTTGCCAAGCAGCCCCACCGGCCATTCGGACAAGTGTTGCACTTCGTCGAGGAGGGTTTCATCCGTGCGAACCTTGACGCGATGTTCGCGTTCGAGCCGAGCGATTTCTTGTTGCACACGCGCCCGTCGAGCGGCTGGCACGACGACTACCTTGGCACGCTCAAGTGCGGCGACATAACTGTCTGCACGGTCGATCAACACAGGTCCGACATGTAAAAATCGATGGCCGAAGGAAACGTTGCCAGCGACAATATTGCACCACACCACTGGCACCACGTCGGTGCCATACAAGGCTACCAACCATTGCACCGGGCGCACAAAACGCTCTTCGGTCCATCCCCAACGCATCGACTTTTGCCATGCGATGCCACTGATCCAACCGGCCAACATCGTCGGCAGCAGCGCGCTCGTTACTACGCCCGGCACAAATTTTTGGGCCAAGGCGTATTCGCCTTTTTTACCTTCGGCCGGGCCGCGGGTTACGGTAGTAACGTCAATGCCGTTTTTTGCAGCGAAGCCCTGCCCGGCTTTGCTCAACGTGCCATCGGCCGCGAATGCAATATTCACCGGCGGGCCAACGAGGAGTTCGTTCAGATCAGGCTGTTTGGCAGCGAGCGCCTTGACGATTACCGCAAGTCGACGCGGCGTCCCAACAACTGTCACACCGTCGTGTTGCAAGCGCGCCGCAGCTAGTTGCGCCGTGACCAGCTTGGGTAAATCTTCCAATGCTTTGGCCAGCATGCGCGCTGGAATTTCTTCGCAGCCAATTTCGAAAAGCAAATCAGACATCGGAACCTCCAGCACTCGGCGCAGCGGCAACAGCCGTCGCCACCGCTCGCGCCGCAGCAATCGCACCCGCGTTTACGCCAGCCTCGGCAGCGCTTTCAAATGCCGCTTGCGCTGCGGCACCAAGTGCGTTGGGCAACAAAGGAAACCCTAGCCGCGCTCGCGATGCAACGTAATGTTCGGCGCAGGCTTTGGCCATGCCCCGGACCCGCCCGATGAAACGCTGGCGTTCGGTCACCGAAATCGCACCACGCGCGTCGAGCGAATTAAACGCATGCGAGGCCTTCATGCAGAACTCATACGCTGGCAACACCAACGGCCGAGGCAGCACGAGCAAGCGTTTGCATTCGCTTTCGTACTTGTCGAACAACATGAAATAAAACGGCGCATCGAGCTGCTCGAAGTGATAGTGCGAATATTCAACTTCCCACGGGTGGCGAATTTGGCCGTAGGTGGTGTTGGCATCCCACTGCAAATCAAAAATATTGTCTTTTTGTTGCAGGTACATTGCGATGCGCTCAACGCCGTAGGTTAGCTCTGCGGTCACCGGCGATAAATCGATGCCACCAGCTTGCTGAAAGTAGGTGAACTGGGTGACTTCCATGCCGTCGGCCCACACTTCCCAACCCAAACCCCAAGCGCCCAGCGTTGGCGATTCCCAATCGTCTTCGACAAAACGGATGTCGTGCTTAGCCGGATCAAGGCCGATGGTGCGCAACGAATCAAGATACAGATCTTGCACGTTGAGTGGCGAAGGCTTGAGCCCAACTTGAAACTGATAGTACGCGCCCAACCGATTCGGGTTCTCGCCGTAACGTCCGTCGCCCGGACGTCGGCAAAATTGCGCAAAGGCAGCCTTCCAAGGCTCAGGGCCTAACACTCGCAAAAATGTTGCGGGATGAAACGTACCGGCACCGACTTCAACGTCCACCGGTTGCTCGATCACACAGCCATGTTTGGCCCAGTAGGTTTGCAGTGCAAAAATGAGGTCTTGAAGGTACTTATCCGGTTTTAGTTCCATGGGGGCCTGCGGCGTTGCGGACCCTACCAATGACCATCCTGGGGGTCAAGCTGCGCATGACCACGGAGCCTTGGGCTAAGTGCGCTAGATCTCTTGACGATTCGCTGCTTGGGTCGTTACGATGCCAGCCATGAGTTGGGCCCGTTTTGTTAGCCTTGCGGCACTGCTCGCAACCCCAGCGTGTTCGCTGATCTACGATTTTTCAAATCCGATTTCCGCTACGGATGCTGGCGCTGATGCAGTCGCCCCAGCAGCGGAATGTGAGCTTGGTGAGCCCAACAATACGTTTGCGAGTGCAACGCCATTGCTTGGCGCAGTGGGTGGACCAGCCGCCATCTGCACAGTCGGCGACGTCGATTTTTATGCTTTTACAATCAACGACGCGGACACAACAACTACGGTAACTATCGGCTTTCTTTCCGCAATGGGCGACCTCGATGCACGCGTTCTAGCCAGTGATGGAACCACGATTTCTGTGCAAGGTAATTCGTTTGGCGACAACGAAGTGATGACGTGTCCATCGGTGAAATGCCCGGCATTTAGCCCGGGGCTCTATTATCTTTCGGTGTACGGCGCGACGGGCAGCGAACTCAACCGTTACACCATCGCCGTCGAACAACAGTAGTACCCTTCGCGCAAGTTGAACGCGATGCTGATGGCGGCGTTGCGGCCCTGCTCGGCCCGAGATAAAGCGAATCCAGCGAACGCCGGGTCGCGAGGCAACCGGTTACACATGTTTCGAGCGCGGTAGGCCGAGGTTCGTGGGCGGAGTCCGAGTGCGCTCTAGCCGATAGTGAAAGCGTACGCGTTTCGAACGTTTGCGCTTCGGTGATCGGAATTGGGGCTAGATGTCGATCAGGCCGCCGGTTTTACCGCCGGTTTTACCGCCGGTTTTGCCGCCGGTCTTGCCGCTGCTAGTTTTGCCGCTGGTAGTTTTGCCGCTGGTAGTTTTGCCACTGCTCGTCCTGCCGGTGCTCGTCGACGAAGTGCTCGAACGTTTTTTGGTCAGCGCGATCGCTAACGTGTCGTCGCGGGTAACATCAAACGATTTCTTAAATGCTTCGAACCCGTCGGCCGAAGCCGTAACTTCGACGTGTTTTTTACCGTCGGTAACATCAAACTCGGCAACGCCACCGTCCACAGGTTGGCCATCGATGCGGATTTCGGCGGTCGCACCAGGCGGCTTGATGGCAAAGGTAATCTTCGCGACTTTTTTTACTGGCTCAACGATATCAGGCGGAGTTGGCGTAGCCGTACCACTTGAACCACTGCCAGCGCCTACTACGGCTACCGCAGGAACGGCACTGCCACTTCCGGTATCTAACGGCACAGCAACCTCAGCATTGCTACCGGTGGCAAGCGCCGTATCGCCAGCGCTGCCGCTACCAACATTGGCAACTGCTGCGTCTGGAGTGGCTACAGCGACCGGAATCGCGCTGGGCGCACTTCCAGTTGTCGCGCCAACGACCTCTGCGCTGCCACTGCCAAGTTGAGTGCTGACGATGGACGGGGAATTGTTCTTCTTGGGACCAATGCCCACCATGAGGCCGGCAAACACGCCTGCCGCGAGTCCCGCCGCAACTACAACGGGAATTGCTTTCGACGTGCCACGTTTACCAGCAAGCGACTGTTGTTGCGGAGGATATGCAATTGGATGCGCCATACCGTCGTCCTTGTTTTCAGAAACTATCTACCAGCCACTACACGAAAAGTTACGGGCCTACGAAACTAGAACCCACCTTGAATCGAAAGCCCCGTTGCTACACCAGGTTCGACCCATGGGCCAAGCATAACCTTGGGTGTAACTAACGCGGTCGCGCTGGTTTCGGTCTTGGTTTGTTTGGGGCGATACACAGCAAAATAATAATAGCATGTGCTGGCAAGGGCCAACGCACCAGCCCCGATGGAAACGTCGGACCATAAGGCAAAGCGTCGACCTGAGGCCCGGGCACTTTCGCGGTCGGTCGGCTGAGCGTTTATGTCGGTATACGTGGCATATTTGCTGCGTGCGACCAAGCCGAACGCGGTTGCTGCGCCACCAAGCACAACGGTGGCAGCGCCCCCTGCGTAAAGCCAGGTTTTGCTTGGCCCTACCGCTGCGGGTGGCTTTGGCTTGATGATGACAACCGGCTTTACCTCCGGCACTACGTTAATAGGTATCGCTTCCAATTCGATCTTGCGTTCCGACTCGGTGCCGGCTTCGACTGTGAATGCGACTTGCTTTGGCTGATAGCCATCGGCTGCGAATTCCAAGGAGTACTCGCCCGGCAAAAGCACCAACGGAGTCTTGAGTGGGGTTTTACCCATCTCTTTACCAGCGATGGAAATCAAGGTGTCATCCGGTGATACCGCCAGCGTAATCAGCCCAACTTGCATGCTGGCTTCATCGGCCATGGTTTGCGCAGCCGCACGCAATGCAGCGATGTCGGCGCGAGCGAGCAAGCCTTGCAGCCGAGTGAATGCTAGGTCAAATTTCCCCAGCTTGACTTCGATTCCAGCAGCACCAAGTACGGCGGCAGGCTCGTCGCCAAATTCGATCGAGCGTTGCCACGCCATCAATGCGTCAGCGTATTGCGCTTGGGCTTCGGTGAGCTTTTTCTGTCGAACTAAACCGTCGCCGCGTCGGGTTGCAGCTTCAGCGGCTTTGGCCCACTGTTTGGCTTGTTTGGGATCTTTAACGACAGCCGGCACCGCCGAAGCATCGACAACGTCGTCATCCGCCGCATGAACCTTGGAAAGACCGCCGACAACAAACAGCGGCACTAACAGCATCGCAACCGATCGCACCATGCGGGCGACCATACTACGGTTTTGGCTTGCTTGGCGGATTGCGACGCAACGCACTAGACATCTTTGAGATGAATTCAAGGGTCCGCAATGGCCGTGGTGCCAGGTGGGTAATCATGCCCACTAGCATGTCGCGGGCAGCGAGCCGCACATCTGGCGATGCTGCGTCGAGCTCGCGCGCAGCGGTGACCTCGGAGCATGCGCGAACTGCGAGTAAATAATTTCGCACTGCCGTAGGATACGGCCGCAGCCCCGGACGTGGGCCTTCGGCATCAATGCAAACCGAACACAGCGCGCCACCTTGGCTTGCAAAGAAGCCAGCTTTGCGATCGAGCGCACCGCCACACCGCACACATTGTTCGAGTTGCGGCGGCGTGCCCGCAATATCGAGCACATGATGCTCGACGTAACGCAACACGCTCGAAGACGCGCCGCGCGCCGCCAGTTCATCAAAATAATCGACGAGCAATTCCACTAGGGTTGGCTCAGGTTGACCTTCAGGTAATAATTCATGCACCAACTCCAACACGTAGTTGGCGTGGGCAAATGCGCCTACATCGTTGGCCAAGCCATCCCATTGTTGCAGCACTTCGGCGGATTGCGCGGCCAAAAGATCCTGCGACGAACCAGGTGCAACCGTGAATCGCGCAAGCACAAAGCCCGAGGTAGCACCAATAAACCGACGCTTCGACCGTCGGGCACCGCGAGCCAACAACCCAACTCGGCCACGTTCGCTACTAAAAAGATGCAGCACTAAGTCGGCTTCGCGATATGGCAAAGCACGCAACAAAACTCCGGTCAGCGTTGTTGCCGTCGTCGGAGAACTTGACGGTTCTAGGTTATCCAACGAACGTCGTCGGTGTCGATAGCTGCTGAGTCATGCCATCACCACCAGCGCCCGGGCGTCGCATCAGATACGACAAGGTCAGCGTTGCAGCAATCAGCAATATAATTACCGCCAGGGTTAAGCCACCTTGGCGACCACGGTCATCGTTCTCAAGCAAGATCGACGGAATCAACGATCTACGAGGCGCCTTGTCATCGTCGCGATCGACGAGGTCACGTTCAGCCGATTCGGGATCCGAATCGTCGATAACCAAGGTTGGGATCAGCGGCATCATCGGCGCAGTCATGGCAGGACGAGTCCAAGGGATGGACAAGGCTGGCATCTTCGGCACCCACACATCATGGCTCGCCACCATCTCGGTGGTTTCGGTGGTTTCGGTGACATCTCCGACAGTGTCGATCGTGGTTGCCATAGCGACAACATCGATACCTTCAGTAACATGAGCCGCGCCGGCAAAAGCCGCGTCGTGCTCGCTGGCAACGGCCTGAGCGACACCACTCGAAGCATCGACGACCATCATTTGCGTGACAACCGCATCGCCGTCGACCGGAGGCACGGCGACTTCCGTCGCTGCAAGACCAGCGTCGGTCGTGACAGCACTGGCTTGTGCTGCCAACAGTTCACGTTTGGTAGGCTTCTTTTTGCGCGGCGAACGAGGCTTCTTTTTCGCGCCACTGTCACCACAACTGTCTGCGCTGACCGCTTCGTCAACCACCGGCACGGTAGCCATATCGCTCACCGTGACAACTGGCATCGCGACCGAACCGGCAGCGAGCGAAGACTCACTTAATGTTTCGACTGCATGTAGCGGTTCCACCAAGAGCGGCAAAATCACAAGATCGT
>JAYWHS010001059.1:0-2222 GCA_043777635.1 Kofleriaceae bacterium
GGGTTGGTTTGATGACTACAGGCAAACCATGCATTACCGCTGACGACTATGATGCTCGCGATTGCGGCGTGATGTTGGCGGCGTGGCAACACTAAAACAAGCGACCTTGGCCGCTCGTGGTGCCACCAGTTGGCGCTTTGCTAGGCGCAACCAAGCCGAGATGGCTATACGCTGCTGCGGTTGCGACCCGGCCGCGCGGGGTGCGGCTGATGAAACCGGTTTGCAATAAGAACGGCTCGACCACATCTTCAAGGGTGCCGCGCTCTTCAGACAAGGATGCCGCAATGGCTTCGATGCCGACTGGCCCGCCATCGAAACGCTCGCACACCACCGACAGATATCCGCGATCGAGCGAATCAAGACCGGCATGATCAACAGCTAAGCGATCGAGCGACGACGCTGCGATCTTGCCGTTAATGGTGCCGTCGCCTTCCACCGACGCAAAATCACGGACTCGGCGCAACAACCGGTTGGCGATCCGTGGCGTGCCGCGTGAACGCATGGCGATCTCGGTGGCACCGGCATCGTCGATCGAGATCTTGATCAAGCCCGCTGACCGCAACACGATGGATTTCATGTCCGCCAATTCGTAGTAGCGCAACTGCCAATGAAAGCCAAAGCGATCGAGCAGCGGCGCTGACAACAGGCCCATCCGCGTGGTGGCGCCGAGCAATGTAAACCTTGGCAGCTGCATGGTTACCGCTTTGGCATGTGGGCCATCGCCGATGAACAGGTCGAATTTGAAATCTTCCATGGCTGGATAGAGATTTTCTTCGACGATCGGCGTCAACCGATGAATCTCATCGATGAACAGCGCATCGCCTTCGCCTAACGAAGTGAGCAGGGATGCCAACATGCCTTTGTGATCGATCGCTGGGCCCGACGTCACATGCAAATTGACGCCAAGCTCATTGGCAATCACATGGGCCAGCGTGGTTTTGCCTAGGCCCGGAGGTCCAGCAAACAAAAAGTGATCGAGTGGCCAGCCATTTTGTTTTGCTGCACGCACCGAGATTTTGAGGTTTTCGATCAGGTCGCGTTGCCCAATATAGTCGTCAAAATTTTGCGGCCGTAACGTCGCTTGCCACGCGCGTTCATTGGCACGTTCCACTGGTGCAAGCTCGCGATTGGGGCCCGACGTTTCCGCTGGCGTCGGCCCAGGCGCTGCTTGGGTTGGCCCATCGTCGTGTTTTTTGCGCGCCATCTACCTGGGTAACCTAACAAATATCAACGGTCGTTGCACGGTTGGATTGGGCACCTTTACGGAGGGCCTAGGAGACTGTTGTTAAACGAGTGAGGAAGTCCAGATGCAAGGCGGAGTGCGAACCGGACCGCAGTTGGCTCTTGCCAATGAGGACCGGAAGCGCAAACGACAACGCAGCAGATGGGCTCCGCAACCGTTTAACAACAGTCTCTAGCGCGGCATGTTGCGCAAAGCTTGGCGCAACAGGGCTTCGAGCGTCGAGGTCTCGGTCACGGCTAGGTCGGCGACGGCGGCATCAGCCTCCATCGGTCGCCAACCCATGGCTGCAAGCGCGCCCGCGACTTCTTCGAGCAGTGGATGCCGACGGCCCGCCAAGGCGGTGCGAATTGCGCCTGCTGGTTGAGCGACGGTGCGAACCCCGTTTTCGGCGTTCCAGCTCAGCAGCAACATTTCACAGCGTTCGCGTAACTCGACGATCAACATTTCGCCGGTCTTTTTGCCAACGCCTTTGATCCGGGTCAGGCCATGTAAATCTTCACGGGCGATCAACGTTGCAATATCGCGTGGCGCCGCGCCTGACAAGATGGAGGTCGCGGTCGAGGGCCCGACATTTTTTGCTTTGATCAGCAGATCAAATAATGCGCGTTCAGCGTCGTCGATAAAGCCATACAGCGTGAGTTTACTTTCAAGGGCGTGGGTAAAAATTTTGAGCACGGTGCGTTCGCCAAGTGCAGGCAACGCCGCAAGCGTGTAAGCCGAGCACGTCACTTCATAGCCAACGCCGCCGCAATCGATAATCACTTCTGTGCTGTCGCGATCGACCAACGTTCCAGCGAGCCGGGCAATCATGGTGCGCTCTTTCGGCTACGGGTTGATAGGTTGGTCGAGGACGTGGTCGAGGACGTGGTCGACGCTGCGCCAGGGCGCCGCAATGCGCGCGCTGCCACTGGCGATATCGCGTTTATAGTGGTGCGCATAATCATGGCCGGGACTAACCGTGCGGTGCGTGGGCCAGCGC
>JAYWHS010001060.1:0-2220 GCA_043777635.1 Kofleriaceae bacterium
CGTCGAGGCACCTACCCCCTGCGATGGCAGTGTGACCGTTCTCTCGTGACATTCGCGCCACCCGAGCCAGTTGATTTGCGCTCGTCGCGTGGGCCCGGATTGAACCACTTGGGGTCCTTCGAACGGGGCACTCGGGATGCTCCCTCACAGTCACCTGCCATCGAGAACGCCGGATGGGTTGAATACCGTAGCGAGACGCGGACTTGCGAGGCATATCGACGCGCACGCCCGAAGCGCAGCGAGGAGCGTAGTAGATCTACGCGAGGAGCGAGCACCGGACGTACGCGTCGAGGTGCCCGCAAGGTCGAGTCGCAGCAAGTATTTCAACCCATTCGGTGTTCTAGGGTGGCCGGTGCCCGCCGCTTCCGCGCCCAGCCTCCATCATCCGCAGAACGCATATCCTACCGTCGAGCGATTAGTCCGAAAGTCCGCAAGTCCGCAAGTCCGCAAGTCCGTAAGTCTGCAAGTCCGCAAGTCCGCAAGTCCGCAAGTCCGCCCGTGCGAGAGTCCGCCCGCCGGCAAGTCCGCAAGTCCGCCCGTCCGCCCGTCTGCCCGTCCGCCCGTCCGCCCGTCTAACGCGAACCAACCGTTTACTGCGGCGCTGGCAACTCAGCGAGGCCGCGTACCAACGCTGGTGCAATCGCAAAACGCGTGAGCAGTTCATCAAGTTTGCGTTGCGCTGCGGCATTGTGGCGTTGTACGCGTTTGGCGACGATGATTTCGTTTTTAGCCGAATGTTCCCAGCCGACCAGTTCGGTTACGGTAACACTGTAACCGTGCGCTTCAAGCGCTAACGCCCGCACCACATTGGTCAGATGCGAGCCAAATTCGCGGCGATGCAAGCCGTGTTCGAACAGCGCATAATCGGCGGCATCACGGTGCTTCACCGATTTGGCGGCGTCGAGCTGACGCGCCACTTCAGCTTGGCAACACGGCACCACCGCAATGTAATCAGCGTGGCGGCCAATACCGAGGAGTAGCGCATCGTCGGTTGCGGTGTCACATGCGTGCAACGCCGCAACCAAGTTGGGTTGTGCTGGCACATCGGCGTTGGCGATGCTGCCGTCTACAAAATGCATGCGGGCATGGCCAAACCGGGCGGCACGAGCTGCACCTTGGGCGGTCAGTTCAGGGCGCGACTCGACGGCCCACAATTCGCCTTTGGCGGCTGGGCCCAACACCATTTCGTACAACAAAAAGCCAAGGTAACTTTTGCCAGCTCCGCAATCGACGATGCTCGGGTTTGGGTAGCGCGCCAAAATATCGTCGAGCGCTGGCCGCAACAAGCCAACCAAATGCCGAATCTGTTTGAGTTTACGGCGAGCGTCGGCGTTGAGTTGGCCATCGCGGGTTAGCAAGTGTAGATCGGCAAGTAACTCCAGCGACATGCCACGCGGAACATCGGGATCAGTGCGGGCATCGAAAGATTTTGGTTTCACCGTCGCGGACTATAGCTGGCCGCAACTGATTACTGGTTCGCGAAAGCTCGTAAATCGTCCAACGTGCCGTTGAAGCGGTTGGTATCGACGTCGCCTTTGATGCCAGGAATGCGACCTTTGTCCGAATACTGCCAGAACGTCCAGGTTGTCCACGGGGCCGGCAGGTCGGGACACAGCGACGTGTATTGCGCAACCCACAGCGGGTGATCGGCAAAGTCAGTTGGTCCGCCCACTTGGTCGCGCCAGAAATATTTACCGGTGTAGACGATTGGTTTGACTCCCAACGCGGCTTCGACTCGGTCGGTCCAAATGCGAACGCGTGCAGCGATATTCTTGGCCGACATGCCGCCGGTGGCTTCAACATCGATTACCGGTGGTAAGTCGCCAGGTTGAAAATCAGCCATGGCGGCGATCATCATGTCGGCTTGCACGGTCGCGCTTTGGGATGGGCGGAAAAACTGATAGGCACCTCGCACAACACCCGCGGCTTTGGTGCCTGCCCAGTTGCGTGCGAATTTTGGATCGCGAAACGTGGAGCCATCCGAGAGTCGAACAAAGGCATATTCGTAGCCGGCGTTTTTCACTTGGGCCCAATCAATGGTCCCTTGGTAGTACGAAACGTCGATGCCTTTGGTGGTTTCGGTCGCGGCGCAAACCCGCGCTGCAATCGTGCCGATGCCGCCATCGTCGTCTGGTTGGTCAGCCGCGAGGCCGTCGCCAATGACCGCGTCGCCATCTGGGTCACCGACGGTGCAAGCTGGGGTCGCGAATGCGGAGACCA